>DATECI010000391.1:0-4256 GCA_035286985.1 Gemmatimonadales bacterium | reverse complement strand
GAGCCACACCTCGGGGGCCAGGTCGAGCTCCCGGAGCGCGCGGTCAATCGCCTCTTTGCACATCCGATGGGTACCGTGGGGATCGGAGAGATCGCCGGCGACGAAGATCAGCTCCGGGCGCTCGGCTTCGAGCAGGGCTTGCACGATCGCGACATCGGCGGGGCCGATGGGATCCTTGCGGACCTTGCCGGTCTGATAGAACGGCAGGTTGAGAAACCTGGCCCGAGTGCCGGGCAAGCCCAAGCTCTCGAGCGCGCTCACCGACTCGGCCTCGCGGATGATCCGCTTGATGTCCTGCACCGCGGGGATGTCCACCTGGCCGGGCTCCTTGCGGGCCAGGAACCCCCGGACCTCCTCCGCCAGCCGCGCGATTCCGGGCCGGTCGAGCCCCCGGGCTTCCCCGGTTCGCTCCAGGAAGTCCACATAGCGGTGGACGTCGTGATCGAAGACCGCAATGTTGCCGCTGGTCAGGTAAGCCACCGTGATCAGGTTGCCGTTCTGCACCAGCTTGTGCAGGATCCCGCCCATCGAGA
The DNA here is from genome assembly GCA_035286985.1 of Gemmatimonadales bacterium. Classification (GTDB taxonomy): domain Bacteria; phylum Gemmatimonadota; class Gemmatimonadetes; order Gemmatimonadales; family GWC2-71-9; genus JABFSM01. The sequence goes on along the minus strand of DATECI010000391.1, from coordinate 3,723 downwards.
TCACGTCGTCATCCGGGTGGGGCGAGAAGCAGACGATGCGGGTCTTGCGGGGAAGCCGGGACCGGCCCCGGATCTTCCCCCCCAGCGCGTTGAAGACGAAACCATTGACCGCACCGGGCGACCCAAAACGGGAAACCAGCCCCGACAGGCCGTGCTCGACGTAGTCCCGGTGGGTGAGCTTGAGAATGGCCCTGCCCGTGGTGCGGGAGAGCCAGACCACCGCCCGAATCACCAGCGGGTCGGTCCAGGCGACCTCGTCCACCAGCCAGGGGGTGGCCACCCGGGTGAGCTCCGCCGCGGCGGCGGGATCGAGATGAAACGTGGTGTTGGGATGGCGCTGCAGAAAGGTCGCTGCGACCTCGGGGTCCACCCCCCCTTCGACCGCTCGCCGCACGATGGCCGCCTTGTGTTCCCCGGTCGCGAGCAGGACGATCTCCCGGGCCTCGAGGATGGTCGCAATCCCCATGGTCAACGCTTCCCGCGGCACATACGGCTCTCCGAAAAAATCCCCGGCCGCGTCGTTGCGGGTTATGGTGTCGAGCGTCACCAGCCGGGTGCGGCTCCGGACCCCCGAGCCGGGCTCGTTGAACCCGATGTGTCCGGTCTTGCCGATGCCGAGGAGCTGGAGATCGATGCCGCCCGCAGCTCGGATCGCGTCCTCGTAGGCCGCGCTCACCCCGGGCACCTGGTCGCGCGACACGTCCCCGGGCAGGAAATGCACGTCGGCTGGGGCGAGGTCTACCAAGTCGAAGAAATGCTCCGCCATGAATCGGTGGTAGGAGTGGATGCTCCTCGGATCCATCGGGTAGTACTCGTCCAGATTGAAGGTGATCACCCCGCTAAAACGGAGCCCCTCCTCCCGGTGAAGCCGGATGAGCTCCCGGTACACCCCGACCGGGGTGGACCCCGTGGCGAGCCCCAGGACCGGCCGAGCTCCCCCGGCCCGGCGGTCGCGGATGACCTCGGCGATCCGGTGGGCCACCGCCTGGGTGAGCGCGTCGTGGCTGGCGTGGACCACGACCGGGATCCGTTCGGGCGATTCCATGCAGCAGAATGTAGGGGAGGTAGGAGAAAGCCGGTTGCCGCTGAGTGAGGGGGGGGGGTTGACATATCAAAAAACATTGATATATAGGTTCCCCTATGGTCCCCCGTACCTCCACCCTCGCGCTCGACCGATCGGCCCGCGCCTTCCACGCCCTCTCGGACGTGACCCGGCTCCGGGTGGTGGACCTGCTCCGCGGCGGCGAGCGGTGCGTCTGCGACCTTGCCGAGGCGCTCGGAGCAAGCCAGAGCCGGCTCTCCTTTCACCTCCGCATTCTCAAGGAGGCCGGCGTGGTGCTGGACCGGCGCGAAGGGCGCTGGGTGTATTACCGGCTGAATCCGGATCAGGTGGAGCGGCTGGCCGGCGCGCTGACCGACTGCTGCGCGCCGGCGAAGGCCTGGCTCAAGAACGCCTGTTGCTGACCAGGCGAGGATGGACCCAGAGGAATCCTCGGCTAACAACCATGAAGGGAGCAGACAGTGGATTCGACCATTCGGGAGACGGTGAAGGAGAAGTACGGCGAAGCGGCGCAACGCGTGCTCGAGGGGAAGGAGCCGGGGTGCTGCACGAGCAGCTGCTGTGAGGGGAGCCCCGACCCGATCAGCGCCAACCTCTACTCGACCACCGAAACCGCGCTGGTGCCCGAGGGGGCGGTACTGGCCTCGCTCGGTTGCGGAAATCCCACCGCCCTGGCCGGACTCAACCCGGGAGAGACAGTGCTCGACCTCGGGAGCGGCGGGGGCATCGACGTACTCCTGTCGGCGCGGCGGGTTGGTCCCACCGGAAAAGTCTACGGCCTGGACATGACCGATGAAATGCTGGAGCTCGCGCGGGAGAATCAGCGCAAGGCCGGACTCACCAACGTCGAATTCCTCAAGGGAGAGATCGAGCACATTCCGCTTCCCGATGCCACGGTGGATGTGATCATCTCCAACTGCGTGATCAATCTCTCGGCCGACAAGCGAAAAGTCCTGGTCGAAGCGTACCGGGTGCTGAAGCCGGGCGGCCGGTTTGCCGTATCGGATGTGGTCGTGCGGGGCGAGGTCCCCTCCGAGATCCGTCGAAGCGTCGAGCTCTGGATCGGCTGCGTGGCCGGCGCGCTCGAAGAAAGTGAATTCAAGGCGCTGCTCGGCGCGGCGGGCTTCGTTGACGTCGAGATCGAGCCGACCCGGGTCTACCGGGTGGACGACGCCCGAGCCTTCCTCGAAGGCGCCGGTTTGAACGTGGACACGGTGGCTACGGCGATCGACGGCAGGTTCATGGGCGCCTTCGTGCGAGGCCGCAAGCCTGGAGCGTGAACACGGTCCTGTTCGCCTGCGTCCACAACGCGGGGCGGTCCCAGATGGCGGCGGCGCTCTTCAATCAGCTCGCCGATCCCGCAAAGGCCCGGGCGGTATCGGCGGGCACCTCGCCCGGGGACCGAGTCCACCCTGAGGTCGTGACCGCAATGCGAGAGGTCGGAATCGACCTCTCCAACGCCAAGCCCCGGCTGCTTACTCCTGCGCTCGCCGGCGGAGCGCAGGCGCTGGTCACCATGGGGTGCGGCGATGCCTGCCCGGTGGTGCCCGGGGTCGTACCGCTGGACTGGCCGCTGCCCGATCCCCAGGGCCGGCCAATCGAGGAGGTCCGAAGCATCCGCGACGCAATCCGGGCGCGGGTTGTTGCGCTCCTGCGAGAACGGGAGTGGATGGCGTAAGAGCGAACCGAGGAGCCCGGCTGGTCAGGGAAGCTGGAGGCTCCGCATCTCCCGCACCACCCCGCAGTCCTGGATGTTCTCGTGGCAGGTAATCCGCACTTCGAGCGGATAGCCCAGCACCGGATCGAACCGCAGGGTCACCGCCCGGATCATGTCGGAGTCGAGCGATCCGATCACCGCGAAAACCTCGTCTACCGTTTGCCAGCCCAGGGTGGACGACTCGATACCGTCCGGCAACGGCTCAACCGGCTCGGTGCTGATGATCTGACCGGCCCGCACGGTGAGCCGGGTCCAGTAGCTGAGGTGAGGCGGACAAAAGCAGGCGATCCGGCTCTCGACCGTGTAGTCGCTGCTCCCGCCGCGGGCCCATCGGGCCCGGGCGAGCTCGAGCTGGTGTCGCTGTCCGGGAGAGAGCGGCCCCTCGCTGCAGGCCGGAATCGGGGCTACCAGAAGAACGACGAGAAGCGCGATGCGCGATTGGCTGACGCGCCGGTCGTTACGGCGGTGATCGGCTCCCCAACTGCTCGAACCTGACATTTCCGATCCGGTAGCTCCTCCATTCATTGTAATCGAAGTGCCACCACTCCTGGGAGTACACCGTGAATCCCTCGGCTTCCATCGCGCGCCGGAGCAAATCGCGATGCCAGCGCTGCCGGGAGGTCCCGCCCGGATAGTCCGGGGAGGACCGGTGGGAAAACTCGTCATAGCCGCCGGGCATCTCCACGGCTTTCCCGGTCTTGCGGTCGTACAGGGTCAGGTCCACGGCACCGCCGCGGTTGTGGCGGGAGCCGGTAGCCGGGTCGGCCACGAATTCATGCTGGGCCGGCGGGGTCGCGTCCCAGAAGATCCTGGTGACGTACCAGGGGCGATAGCCGTCGTGAACCAGCAGGCCGTAGCCCATCGCCCGAAGTTTCCGGTGGGCCCGAACCAGCGCCTCCGCGGCGGGACGCTGGAGGAAAGCCCGCGCTTGGGTGTACAGCCGGAC
>DATECI010000390.1:0-10155 GCA_035286985.1 Gemmatimonadales bacterium | reverse complement strand
CTCGTAGATCGCGCTCATGTTGGCCATCTGGAGGCCCCAGCCGAACTGAATACCCAGGAAGCCGAAGCTCATGTTCCAGACGCTCCAGAATCGGCTCGTGCTCCGTGTCATGGAGTCTCCTGGCCCTGGTTGAACCGTGTCACGACACCGGGACCCCTCAAGATACCCGCCCCCGATATCTTTCATGGAATGGTCTTGGGTCGCATCACCGATCGGGAATCATGATTGCCGCCGAAGCGGCCCTGGCGCGCCTTCGCGACGGGAACCGGCGGTTCGTGGCCAATCAAGCCACCGCCCTCGCCCTGTCCAGCCACGCTCGCCGGTCGGCGCTGGTCGCGGGACAGGAGCCGTTTGCCATCATCCTCGGCTGCTCCGACTCCCGGGTTCCCGCGGAGCTGGTCTTCGATCAGGGCTTTGGCGATTTGTTCGTCATTCGCGTCGCCGGCAACATCGTGGCGCCGTCCCAGATCGGCAGCGTCGAGTTCGCGGCGGCACGATTCGGGACTCGCCTGGTCGTCGTCCTGGGCCACTCCCAATGCGGTGCGGTCATCGCCACGCTGGAAGAGCTGCTGGGGCGCGCCACCAGCGAGTCGCCGAGCCTGCGCTCCATCGTGGACCGGGTGCGCCCGGCGGTAGAGCCCTTGCTGGCCGGCCGGCAGGGAGCGGAGCCGGATGCCTTGATCCGCGAGGCGATCAGGGCCAACGTGCTGGCTTCCGTGAATTGCCTGCGGCACGGCTCCGAGCTCCTCGAGCGGCTCACCCGGCAGGACGGACTCGTGGTGGTCGGCGCGGAGTACTCGTTGGAAGACGGAGTGGTGACGTTCCTCGATCGCGTCCCGGAACCCTGACCACCCATGGGCATCATCACTGCCTGCTTCGCCCCCGACGGGACTCGCCTGCTGACCGGCAGCAGCACGGGTTATCTCGAGGAGTGGGCCAGCAGTACTGGAGAACGGACCCGCGTGCTGCTGGACCCCGAGGGCCTGGAAGACGAGCGGCCCGAGGTGGTCTGTATTGAAGAAGGGATCGAGGTCGAGGCGCCGTTCCAGCTGGTCCGGTTGAGCGAGCGGATGCGGGGATCCTCGATCACTTGCGTGCGCTTCTCTCCGGATGGGGAGTACTTTCTCGTTGGCGCGGCCAACGGCGTCGTGATTCTCTGGAACGCCGAGAGCCGCGGAGAGCTCTGCACTTGGGAGGCTCACGAGCATCGGGTCGACGCTCTGGACCTGGCTCCGAACGCGCGCTGGATCGCCACTGGTTCGGGCGACGACGCTGGCGCCACCCTGCGGGTGTGGCGGACCGGTGTCGGAGAGCAGCCGGGCGACGAGGTGACCGAGGCCTTTGCGGACGACTCGCACAGCGGCGGCGTGTCGTCGGTGGCCTTCTCTCCGGACAACCGCTTCCTGGCGGCCGGCGGGTTCACCGGGTCCGGCTACACCGGTCCGCTGATCTACGACCTCGAGAGCGGCGAACGAGTGGGCTCACTGCATTGGGACATGACCCGGTCCCTGCAGTACTCGCCCGACGGACGCCTGCTAGCGACCGGCGGCGATAACGGCAGCGTCAAGCTCTGGGAGGTCGCCAGCGGCACGCGCAGCTTCGAGGAACGGGCCCACACCAGACCAGTCGGTACGGTTCGCTTCTCGCCCGACGGCCGCTGGTTGGTTTCCGGCGCCTGGGACGGCGGGGTGGTGGTCTGGGACGTCGCCTCGCGAAGGCGGCTGCGAGAGTTCTCCCACGAGGGGATCGTCGTCGCCTGCCGGCTCAGTCCGGACGGTCTGGCACTCGAGGTGGCCGAAAAGCCGGAGGGCGCGGATCGCCCCAGGATTCACCGCTTGGCTCTGTGAGCGTAGGAGTCCAACGTGGTCGTGAAAAGCTGGAGGCTCAGTTCGGTTCGGGCACGGCCTCAGGTAGATTGCCCTCGTTGCGGAATCCATCGGAGGATCCTGCCATGACCCGGTTGATCCAACTCCGCTCCAGTCTGGTCCTGGCCGGACTCGCCCTCGCCTGCTCCGGTTCCCAGACCACGAATCCACCGCCACCGCCACCGCCACCCGCACCTCCAGGGCCCCCGGTGCTGTCCGCAACCATCCAGGTCCGGAACAACATCTTCAGCCCGGAGACGGTCCGCCTGCTGGCGGGAGGGCAGGTGACTTGGACCTGGGTCGGGCAGGACCACAACGTCACCTCGGTTCTCGCGCCGACTTTTTCCCCGAACAGCGTCACGGAGCTTCCCCCGTTCACCCACGGCCCGATCACCTTCTCGACACCGGGAACCTATCGGTACATCTGTACCATCCACGGGGGAGTCTCGAGCGGGCAGACCACCGGCATGCGGGGAGTGATCATCGTCGAATGAGGTGCGGCGGGTTTGACTCCAACTGCCCTCTGCAACTAGAATTGTCCGAATGCTTTACACTCTTCTGTTAATCCTGATCATCCTCGATGGGTTGGTCCTCGCGGCGGTCGTGCTGCTCCAGGCCGGCCAGGGTGGAGGACTCGCCTCCATGGGTGGGGGCACCGCCGATCTCGTGCTGGGCGGCCGCCAGGCCGTCACCATTCTTCACAAGGCGAGCTGGATCGCAGGGGGGCTCTTCATGTTCCTCGCGCTCCTGCTCTCGGTGGTTGCCTCGCAGCGCGGAACCACCCAGAGCGGCGTGCAGCAGCAGCTCCGGCAACAAGTGCCGGTCGAGCAGGGCGCTCCGGCGGCCCCGCTGCAAACCACTCCCACTCCGGCGCCTGTTCCACCCCCGTCCGCTCCACCCGGCCGCTGATGCTCGTCCCGAGCCCCTTGGTCCCTTAGCTCCCTAGCTCCTTTGCCCTCTGGCTTCGTCCTCCTCGAAGACGGTACCTGGTACGCAGGGACTCTCCGACATCCGATAGCTCCCGCCTTCGGGGAAGTCGTCTTTACCACCAACATGACCGGATACCAGGAGACCTTTACCGATCCGAGCTACCTCGGCCAGATCGTAGTGATGACCGCGCCCATGATCGGGAACTACGGCGTCAACGACGAAGATCCCGAATCGGACCGGCCTCAGGTGAGCGGTGTGGTGGTTCGGGAGCTTTCCCGGACCACCTCGAGCTGGCGCGCGAATGACACCCTGGCGGATTGGCTCGATCGGGCCGGGATTCCGATCATCGAAGGGGTGGACACCCGGCGGCTTACCCGTCATATCCGGTCCCGCGGGGCCATGCGCGGCGTGATTGCCGAGGGAGTGGAGCCCGGCCAGGCCCTGCGCGATCAGCTGATGGCCTGGCCCTCCATGGAAGGGCTCGACCTCGCCTCGAAGGCGTCCGTGGATGAGCCCTGGCGCGAGGGCGATCACGGTCCCCACGTCGTTGCATTCGACTTCGGTATGAAACGCAACATCGTACGGATGCTGGCTCAGGCCGGCTGCCGCGTCACTGTGGTTCCGTGCGATACCACCCCCGCGGAGGTCCGCGCTCTCGAGCCTGATGGCCTCTTTCTTTCCAACGGTCCCGGCGATCCGGCCGCCCTCGGCTACGCCATCGATAACGTCCGGGAATTGGCCGGAAGTGGGCTTCCCACCTTCGGTATTTGCCTGGGCCACCAGCTGCTCGGGCTCGCCTTCGGAGGGCAAACCACGAAGATGCCCTATGGCCATCGGGGCGGGAATCATCCCGTGCGCGACCTTGCCACCGGCCGGGTATTGATCACCACCCAGAACCACGGTTTCGCAGTCCAAGGAAACACCCAAGGCATCCCGGGCGCCCCGGATCTAACGGTGACTCACCTCAATCTCAACGATGGAACGGTGGAAGGTCTTCGCCACAAAGCACTTCCGGTCTTCGCTGTTCAATACCACCCCGAAGCCGCTCCAGGCCCCCACGACGCCTACCGCCATTTTCGTGAATTCCTCGAACTAATGGGTCAGCGAACAGCCTCCAAAGCCGCAACCTCTTGACAGACAAGGATTAAGCTCCTACTATCGGCACAATGGGCGTGCTCCCGCCAGGGAGACGGCCATTCCGGTGACCCTCCTGGGGGGCTAATGACCAAGGCCGATCTCGTCGAGCAGGTAACCGCCGCAATGGCCCGTACTTCCGGGCCGCTGATCTCCAAGAAGGACTGCGCTCGCGTCGTGGATTCCTTCCTCGACGCTATTAAGCACGCCCTCAAGGAGCAGCACAACATCGAGGTCCGGGGGTTTGGCACGTTCAAGATCCGGCGCCGCAAGACCCGGATGGCCCGGAATCCGAGGACAGGAGAGCCTGTCGAGGTGGCCGCCCGTCCCGTTCCGGTCTTCAAGCCGAGCAAGGAGTTGCGAGCCCTGGTGGCCGACGAGCCGTTCGAGAGTGAACCCCCCGAACTGGATCAGATGGAAGGCTGAGCGCGCCGAGCCCCGGAAGACATTCCCGGCTCCCGTTCCTCGCCCCATCGCAAGCGGTCACTCTGCCGGCCGGCCGCGCTATTTTCCGATTCATGCCCGCCGTTCTTACCGTCCGCCTCTTTGCCCGTTACGCCGATCTGTTCGGGGCCGATCGGCTGGAGATTCCCGCGGAGGGCATCGAAACGGTTCGCGATCTCTTGGCGAGAATCCGGGCTCTCCCTGGCGGCGCAGCCGTAGCCGCGACGGCCCTGGTCGCCGTGAATCTGACCCAGGCGCGGGGAGATGCAGCCGTCTCTCCGCGCGATGAGGTCGCGCTGCTTCCTCCATTGGCGGGAGGGTAGGTGCCCCATCTCACCCGAGCCAGGCTCGATCTCGGCGATCTCCTTTGTGAAATAGCCGCGCCCGAACGGGGCGGGGTGGCGTCGTTTCTGGGCCTGGTGCGCGACCATCACGAAGGGCGTGGGGTCCAGGGAATCGAGTACAGCGCCTACGAGCCGATGGCCGAATCCCTGTGCGAAGCGATCGTCACGGAGGCCCAGGCGCGTTGGCCGGTACGCGTGGCTCTGCGACACCGCCTGGGCGAGCTGGTGGTCGGTGACACGGCCGTGGCCGTTGCGGTGGCGGGGCCGCATCGGGACGAAGCCTTCGCCGCCTGCCGCTATGTCATCGAAGAGCTGAAGCGTCGGGTGCCGATCTGGAAACGGGAGCGGTACGCCGATGGGACGGAGCAGTGGGTGGATCCGACCCGAGAGGCGAGAAGCGAGAGGGTAGAGGGAAGAGGTAGTTTGCGATGAGCGTCCCAGAAGAAGGAAGGGCCGCCCTGTCCGCCTGGTCAGCTCCGTCCGACCTCTTCTCGCGGCCCCTCGGGACTCTCCGCCTCTCCGTAACGGACCGCTGCAACATGCGATGTGGCTACTGCATGCCGGAAGACAGCTACGTCTGGCTGCCCCGGGAGTCGATCCTCAGCTTCGAAGAGCTCGATCGTCTCGCCGGCATCTTCATCGGCCTGGGCGTTACCAAGGTCCGGCTGACCGGGGGCGAGCCGCTGCTGCGCCACGAACTGGTCATCCTGGTCGCGCTATTGGCTGCGCGTTCCGCGCTCTCCGATCTGGCGCTCACCACCAACGGCATCCTGCTCGGGGAACAGGCGTCGGCCCTTCGCCGGGCTGGGCTCCGGCGGGTCACGGTGAGCCTCGATACCCTGCGTCCTGGTCGCATGCGGGCCTTTGCCCGGAGCCCCCGCCACGCCGATGTGCTGGCGGGAATCGAGGCGGCCCGGGCGGTTGGCTTCTCGACAATCAAGCTCAACAGCGTGATCATCCGCGGCTTCAATGACGACGAGGTGGTCGAGCTCCTCGAGTATGCCCGAACCCGCGGCGTGGAGCTCCGGTACATCGAATACATGGACGTCGGCGGAGCGACTCGGTGGCGTCGCGAGGAGGTGGTCACCCGCGCCGAGCTGCTCCGGACGATCGCCAAGCGCTTCGGGAGCCCCGAGCCGATTCCCGAGCCAGGACAGCCGAGCGCGCCGGCTGAGCGCTTCCGGCTGCCGGACGGGACCGCGTTCGGGATTATCGGATCCGTCACTGCCCCGTTCTGCTCATCGTGTGATCGGAGCCGGGTGACCGCGGACGGGACCTGGTTCACCTGCCTCTATGGCGAGCGGGGGGTGGATCTTCGCGAGCCCATCCGGATGGGCCGCTCCGACTTGGAGCTGGCCGATCTGATCGCCGCCGCCTGGCGCCGGCGGAATGATCGCGGGGCCGAGCAACGGCTGGCCCTGCCGGAGCGGGGTGCGCTCTATCAGGTCGAAGGGCTCCGGCAGGATCCGAGACGGGAAATGCACACGAGAGGAGGGTGAAGCCGTCCTCCACATCGCGCTGATCTCTCCGCGCATTCCTCCCAATACCGGCAACATTGCCCGGCTCTGTGCCGCCACTGATACCAGTCTCCACCTCATCGAGCCGCTCGGGTTTTCGGTTGACGACGCCACGCTCCGCCGAGCCGGGTTGGACTACTGGCACGCGGTGGATCTGTGGATCCACCCCGACTGGCGCGAATTCCGTGATGCGATTGCCCGGGAGCGATGCCTGTACTTCTCGGCCAAGGCCGAGCGGCCGATCGGGGAAGCCCGCTTCCGCCCCAATTCGGTCCTGGTGTTCGGCAGCGAGACCGACGGCATGCCGGACCGGATCCTCGAGAAACACCCCGACCAGTGCTTTACCATCCCGATGCAGAGCGGCAAGGTCCGGAGTCTGAACCTCGCGACGGCGGCCGGGATTGTGCTCTACGAGGCCCTCCGCCAGGTGGGAAGCCAGGCGGCGGTGGCTCGCGCCGCCGAGCTGACGGGGGAGGAAACTACCTCGCACCGCAAGCCGCCAGCACGAAAGCCCCGCCGCCGCACCGGCGGCAAGCCAAGCGCCTCCTGATCGGAATGCAGATGAAGCAGGCTTCTCGTGATCTTCATGAAAACTGTCGTGAATCTGATTAATCTGTTTCCGTCATGGGCCTCATGTTCCCGTTAACCGTTCACCGGTCCTACGGATGCTGAATAAGATCACCGTTGTCGGCGCTGGGAACGTCGGCGCCACCGCCGCCCAGCGGGTCGCGGAAAAGAATCTCGCCCGCACCGTCGTGATGGTGGACGTGGTGGAGGGGGTGCCCCAGGGCAAGGGTCTGGATCAGTGGCAGACCGGCCCCATCGAAGGTTTCGATACCCGGGTTATCGGCGCCAATGACTACGGTCCGACCGAGGGCTCCGAGATCTTCGTGGTTACCGCCGGGATCGCCCGGAAGCCCGGCATGAGCCGGGATGATCTGGTCAAGACCAATGCGGGCATCGTGCGGGAAGTCGGCCAGCAGATTGGCCGGGTGGCCCCGAAGGCGATCGTGATCGTGGTGTCCAACCCGCTCGACGTGATGTGCTACGTCGCCATGAAGACCACGGGGTTTCCGAGAGAGCGTGTCTTCGGGATGGCGGGGGTCCTCGACACCGCCCGCTACCGCACTTTCCTCGCCGACGCCCTGCGGGTTTCGGTGGAGGACATCCAGGCCATGGTCCTGGGCGGGCATGGGGACACGATGGTGCCGCTGGTGTCGTACACCACGGTCGCCGGCATTCCGGTGACCCAGCTGCTTCCTAAAGACCAGCTGGATGCGATCGTCACCCGGACCCGCAACGGCGGTGCCGAGGTCATTGCCCATCTCAAGACCGGCTCCGCCTATTACGCGCCGAGCGCCGCAGCGGTCCAGATGGTCGAGGCCATTGTCCTGGACCGCAAGCGGGTGCTGCCTTGCGCCGCGTGGCTGCAGGGGGAATACGGCCTGCGCGACGTGTTCTGCGGGGTGCCTTGCACGATCGGCCGGGCGGGAATGGAGCGGATCCTGGAAGTCCAGCTCACCGACCAGGAGCGAAAAGACCTCCACGCCTCGGCCGAATCGGTCCGGAGCGTGCAGGCTGGTTTGCAGATCTGAAGCGGGAGGAAGCCTCCTAGAGCCGGGGCAGGGTCACTCCCCGCTGGGCCTGGTATTTGCCCTTCTTGTCGGCATAGCTGGTTTCGCAGATATCGTCGTCGTCCGCCTCGAAAAACAGCACCTGACAGATCCCCTCGTTCGCGTAGATCTTCGCGGGCAAGGGCGTCGTGTTGCTGATTTCCAGGGTGACGTGGCCCTCCCACTCCGGCTCGAAGGGAGTGACGTTTGTAATTATTCCACATCGAGCATAAGTCGATTTACCTACGCAGATGGTTAACACGTTGCGGGGTATGCGAAAGTACTCGACCGACCGAGCCAGCGCGAAGCTGTTGGGGGGCACGATACAGACCTCCCCTTCGAACTCCACGAAGCTCTTCGCATCGAACTCCTTGGGATCCACGATGGCCGAAAGCGCGTTGGTGAAGATTTTGAATTCCGGTGCGACCCGCATGTCATAGCCGTAGGAGGACACCCCGTAGGAGATGACCTTCCGGCCCCGCGCATCCACCTCCCTGATCTGCCCGTCTACGAACGGATCGATCATCCGATGCTCGGCAGCCATCCGGCGGATCCAGCGATCGCTTTTGATCGACATGAGGCCCCGTTCCTTCGCTTACGGCTGGAGGTTCACGGTTTCTACCCGGTCCGCCGTCGGGGAGTTTGGGAAAGGCATCGCGTCGCGCCGGCAGGCGATCGGCGCCAGAGCCGGAGTCGCGAACCTACCGCAGGACGAACTCCCGCGCCAGGTCTAACTGCAATTGCCACCTAAAGTTGCCCACTTGCACCGGGTTGAACTTGCTGCCGTGGCCGGTTACAATAGGGCCGTCTGGAATCGCGGCCGGCCCACCTTCACAACGTCGAGATGCTCCAGCCCTACGTTCCGCTCCTCGTCCTCATCGCTTTTGTCGTGGCGAACGCCGTGCTCATGCTCGGCCTTTCCCACGCGCTGTCTTCCTATCGCCGCACTCCGGTCAAGGTCGCTCCCTATGAATCCGGCATTCCGGTTCTGGGCGATGCCCGGGAACGGTTCTCGGTCAAATTCTACCTGGTCGCGATGCTCTTCATCGTGTTCGACATTGAGACCGTCTTCATGATCCCCTGGGCCGTAGCCTTCCGCCAGCTCAACGAGCTGGGCGGGTTGCTCATGCTCGAGATGTTCATCTTCATCGCGGTCCTCGGAGTCGGCTACATCTACATCTGGAAGCGCGGGGGGCTGGAATGGAATTGACCCGCCCGGCTTCCGAGGGGCCTGAGACGGCCGAGCTCGCGGCGGTGTCCCCCAATTTCATCACCACCAAGCTCGACTTTGTGGCGAACTGGGCCCGGTCGAATTCGCTTTGGCCCATGCCCTTCGGAACCGCCTGCTGCGCCATCGAGTTCATGGCCACCGCGGCCGGCCGCTTCGACCTGGCCCGCTTCGGGATGGAGCGGATGAGCTTCTCGCCTCGCCAGGCCGATGTGCTGATCTGCGCCGGCCGGCTTCCCTTCAAGCTTGCACCCATTATCCGGCGGATCTGGGACCAGATGCCCCAGCCCAAGTGGTGCATCAGCATGGGAGCCTGCGCCTCGAGCGGCGGGATCTTCGATACCTACACGATGGTACAGGGCATCGATACCATCGTCCCCGTGGATGTCTACGTCCCCGGCTGCCCCCCTCGGCCCGAGGGCCTGATCTACGGGATCATGCTGCTGCAAAAGAAGATCAAGGGCGAAACCCTGGCCGATCCCACCCTGCGCCGCGAGCAGCTGGTCGACGAGCGCGGCCTCTTCCTATCGCCCGAGAAAGTCGACGAGCTGTCGGAGCCGTTCGGCAATTCGGTCCACCAGACGAGGTCGGCGTGACCGATAACTCTCCGTCCGCCCTGTCCGCCCTGTCCGCCTCGTTCGGCCCCGCCGTCCTCCGCGAAACCGTCTCCTGCGGCGACTCGATCGTCTGGGTAGACCAGACCCGCGCCCACGAGATCCTCCAGTGGCTCCGGGACACCCCCGGGCAGGAATTCAATTACCTCGTGGACCTGACCGCGGTGGACTACCGCGATCCCGAGCGGCCGCTCGAAGTGGTCTACCAGCTCCGCTCGCTCCACCGGAAGGTGGACCTCCGGGTCAAGATTCCGCTCGACAAGCAACAGCCCCTGGTGGTGGACTCGGTTTACGATCTCTGGAAGGGCGCCGATTGGCTGGAGCGGGAAGTCTACGACATGTTCGGCGTCAGCTTCCGCGGGCATCCCGACCTGCGCCGTATTCTGATGTGGGAGACCTACTCCGAGGGCCACCCGCTCCGGAAGGACTTTCCACTGCGGGGCCATTTTACCCGGGCCGAGCAGAC
>DATECI010000389.1:0-2309 GCA_035286985.1 Gemmatimonadales bacterium | reverse complement strand
CGTTGGTGAAGAACGCGCCCGGAAAGGGCGGAAACGGCCGCAGTTCCTTCGCCGCTTCTTCGAGCAGCGCCCGAAGCTGCTGCGCCGTGCGGTCGATGATCAGGTCGGCCTGGGCTTTGCGTGCGAGCGGGTCGTTGATGGCCATCGATCTCATGGTAGAAGCTGGCCGCGGGTAACGGGAAGAGCGTGAGCTGGGGAACGGCGAACCACAGATTCCACCGATTTCACAGAACACCAAGTCAGACCAGCAGTCCCCTGGAGGAGGTTCCCACCGTTCCAGCCCCATCGGGGTAATCTGTGAAATCTGTGGTTGCGGTTTCCCGGGCTACTCGAGCGACAGGCCCCCGTCCACGACGATGGTCTGCCCCGTGATATGGCGCGCTTCGTCGGAGCAAAGAAAGGTGACCACCCGGGCCACGTCCTCCGGCTCGGCAATCCGTCCCAGCACCGAGCTCTTGCGCGCCTTGTCGATGACCTCGGGCGGGAGCAGCTGTAACCGCTCGGTTCGAATGAAGCCGGGGGCCACCGCGTTCACGTTGACGTTGCAGGGGCCCAGTTCGACCGCGACCGCGCGGGTCAGACCTTCCAGTCCCGCCTTGCTGGCCGCGTAGCTCGCTACCCCGAAGCCCGGATGCGCTGCCAGGTGAGAGCTGATGTTGACGATCTTGCCGAACCGTTGCCCCCGGAACACCGGAGCGACCGCACTGATGCAGTGGAAGGCGCCGGTCAGATTGGTCTCGACCACCTCAGCCCACTCCGCCGAAGCCAGGCGCCAATGAGCCCCGTCGTTGGCGATGCCGGCGTTGTTCACCTGATAGTGGATGGTGTCGAATCGCTCCAGGATCTTCTCGACGAAGCGGTCCACCTGGACCCGGTCCCGGACATCGCAGCAATCGGCGTAGACCCCGACTCCCATCGCGGAAAGAGTGGTCTCGGTGAGCAGCGCGGTTTCCCGCACATCCCGGCCCGGAAGATCCACGAAGCAGAAGGCGACGTTGCAGCCGAGCCGGCCGAACTCGATGGCGACGGTCCGGCCCAACCCCGTGGCGCCTCCGGTCACCATGGCCACTTTGCCATGGAACCCGCCGGGGATGACGGCCTTGGGCTCCGGTTGCTCCAGGACGGCGCCGCTACCGGAGGGACGGGCCTGAGCCGAACTCCACGAGGGGGGCTCGAACCCGGGCGAGCGAGACGAGGGGGAAGGCGCCATGGGAACCGGGCGAAGGTACGGGCCGGCTTTCGGGGCCGCAAGGCGGGACTTGGAGCAACCTGTTGCCGCGCCGTACATTGGAAGCCATGAGAGCACTCTTCTGGATCGCGCTCAGCCTAGCCGGCGCAATTGCGTGGGGCGTCATCGCGCTGAGTCGGGGCGAAAGCGTCAGCGCGGCCTGGCTGATCCTGGCCGCGGTCGGCACCTACCTGGTTGC
Source organism: Gemmatimonadales bacterium (assembly GCA_035286985.1). GTDB lineage: Bacteria > Gemmatimonadota > Gemmatimonadetes > Gemmatimonadales > GWC2-71-9 > JABFSM01. The sequence continues at coordinate 882 of DATECI010000389.1, read as the reverse complement.
CTACCGCTTCTACGCCCGCTTCCTGGCCCACAAGGTCCTCGGCATCGATCCCCGGAGGGCCACGCCCGCCGAGCGGCTCAACAATGGCCGGGATTTCGTCCCCACCACCAAATACGTGCTGTTCGGGCACCACTTCGCGGCCATTGCGGGGGCGGGGCCGCTGGTCGGCCCGGTGCTCGCTGCCCAGTTCGGCTATCTGCCGAGCACCCTGTGGATCGTGTTCGGCGTGGTGCTGGGGGGGGCGGTCCAGGACTTCGTGATCCTGTTCGGGTCGATGCGGCGGAATGGCAAGTCGCTGGGCCAGATGGCCAAGGAGGAGATCGGACCGATCACCGGCCTGTTCGCCATGGTGGCCATCCTCGCCATCATGATCATCCTGCTGGCGGTGCTGGCGCTGGTGGTCACCAACGCGCTCAAGGACAGCCCGTGGGGCATCTTCTCTATTCTCTGCACCATCCCTATTGCGCTGGGCATGGGCGTGTGGATGCGGATCATCCGGCCCGGCAAGACCGTGGAAGCGACGGTGGCAGGCGTCGCTCTGCTGCTGCTGGCCCTGGTGGGCGGCCGGTACGTGGCCGAATCGCCCGCCATCGCACCACTCTTTACCCATGGCGGCGTCTCCATCGCCTGGGGCCTCATGATCTATGGCTTTGGGGCGAGCGTCCTCCCGGTGTGGCTCCTGCTCGCGCCCCGCGACTACCTCTCGACCTTCATGAAAATCGGGACCGTGGTCCTCCTCGCGGTGGGTATCCTGATCGTGCTCCCCCCGCTCCAGATGCCGGCCCTCACCCGGTTCGTGGACGGCACCGGTCCGGTCTTCGCCGGGAAGCTTTTCCCCTTCGCGTTCATCACCATCGCGTGCGGCGCGATCAGCGGCTTCCA
>DATECI010000388.1:0-4061 GCA_035286985.1 Gemmatimonadales bacterium | reverse complement strand
GAGTTGGCTCGACGCTCGGCACTCGGCAACGACACGGGACCCGTACACCCGCCGTGCGCCGAGTGCCGGGTCCCGAATTCAACAGTGACGGAGTGGGAGGGATTCGAACCCTCGATAGGGGATTTCGCCCCTATAACGGTTTAGCAAACCGCCGCCTTCAGCCTCTCGGCCACCACTCCAACGCGGGTCGGAAATTGGCGTAGCGGAAAGACTTATGCAAGGAGGCCGGATGTCATCGCTCCCGCACCGCCCGTTGTTGTACCCCATTCTGATGCAGCACCAGTGTGGCCACGCGCCCGGTCGAATCCATCTCGAACGTAATGCTCGCCGCGACCTCGGAGAGGAAGAACTCGGTCGCCGAGCTTGGGTAGAGCCGGAGCCGTTGCTGTCCGGTAGCCTGGAGGTAGAGACCCACTTGTCCTCGGGGCGTGATGGAAATGACGAAATTCGGCGCCAGGCGATATTGCGCGGGATACCGGGCCAGAGTGGCCGAATCCAGCGGGACCGTTGTGCGGGCTGGCGGGAGCGGCGGCACTTTGACGGCCGGATCGAGCAGCGCCAAGCCGAGCTCATCCTGGCTGAGCGCGGAATTGGCCAGTACCAAGCCGGCGCGGGCCGAGCCCGGATCTACGACCAGCATCGAGCGAAAGCCGCCGGTGCCTCCGTTGTGCCAGATCAGCGTTCTTCCCCCGCGAGTCCGGCGGTGCCAGCCGAGCCCGATCGAGGTCGTCGAGTCCACCCGGAACATGTCGCGCTGGCTGAGGGCCATCGCGCGGGCGAGCGGACCGTGAACCGTATCCCGGGCCGCGGCGGCAAAGCCTAACATGTCCTCGAGGGTCGAGTGCAGCGCGCCTGCTCCGGCCAGAGCGTCGAAATGCCAGGCCGGGACCGGCTCACCCATCGAGTTGTGTCCCGTGATGGTGCGAGCCGGCTTCCCCGACTCCGCAAAACCGGTCTCCCGCATTCGAAGCGGTTCGAAGATCCGCTTCCTCAGGAGCTCTCCGTAGGACGCGCCGGTCCGGTGGGCCAGCGCAAACCCGAGCAGGCCCCCCCCCAGATTGGAGTACTCATAACTCGCCCCTGGTTTGCGGCGCAGCTGGTGGGCGGCGAGAAATGCAACCAGCCGGGCCGCGTCGTAGTCGGCATAGGGGTCGTCCCAATCCTGAGGCGCGAGGTTGTCGGGAAGCCGAGGAAGCCCCGAGGTGTGGGTCGCGAGATGCCGCAACGTGATGGGGATTCCGTCGCGCTCGGGGACCCGGGTGCCGGGCGGCAAATACTTCGCCACCGGGTCATCGAGCGCGACTTCGCCGCGGACCACCATGTCGGCCAGCAACACGCCGGTGAATGCCTTGGTGATGGAACCGATCTCGAACAGGGTGGAGCCGCTGATCCCTTCGCCCTCGCTGAGCCGCAGCATCTCGGCGCCCGCGATCCTCCCGACCACGATGCCAGGCACCCGCGGGTGGCCGACTCGAGCGGCAACCAGAGCGCGAACGGAATCGGCGGAAAGAATCGGCGGAGGCTCGGAGCGCGGTGCCTGCACCGGCCGGAGCGAAAGCAGGAGCGTGAGAAGGAAACTCATGTCAGAAAATATAGGGGACTGGCGGTTCTCCACGCCCTGTGCAAGGTGTGAATCCTGGCTTCCACATCGGATGGGGAAACCGGGTAACTTCTGGTCCGCCTCTGCGTTACCGGCATCGGCCCCGCCGAATCGCGAGGCCCCTGTGGAAAAGGACCGCCGCGTGGTGGGAATCCATTCTACCCCGAGAGCGATAACCGCGGTGGTCCTCGCTGCGGCGGCCTCGGCCTGCCACTCCCATTCTCCGCTCCTTTCCCCCACCCCCCGGGACCTGGCCTGGGTTGCGCCCGACAGCTTTCTCGTCTCGTTGTTGACGAGCCGAGGGCGGGTCGTCATGGCGGCTCACCGGGAATGGTCCCCTCTCGGAGTGGACCGCTTCCACTTTCTGGTCCGCCACCGCTATTACGACGGAGCCCGGTTGTTCCGAGTCGTGCCCGGCTTCGTGGTGCAGTGGGGTATCGCCGGAGATCCGGCGGTGAGCGCGGTCTGGCGCGAACGGAATCTGCCCGACGAGCCGGTCCGCCGGAGCAACACCCGCGGCCGGGTGGCCTACGCGCGCGGCGGCCCTAACACGCGGGGCGTGCAGTTGTACGTCAATCTGGGCGACAACGCCCGGCTCGACACCCTCAACACGTTCGGGTTCCCCCCGATCGGGGAGGTCATCGAGGGCCTGACGCTCATGGATTCGATGTTCGCGGGGTACTCCTGCCGCAGGGGGAGCCAGGGCACCTGCCCTTCCCAGGACTCGATTCAGGCGGGCGGGAACGCCTACCTGACCCGGGCTCATCCCCAGCTGGACTACATCCGTGAAGCCCGGGTTATCCGGGAATGGAGGCGGAAGCGCTGAGGTGTGGCCTCCGCGCGGCACTGTTCCAGAGGTCCGTCAGTGCCTCGAGGGCTCGGACGCTGCGATCGCGCCACCCCAGGATTCCCACGTCAGGTTGCAGCGGGTGACGAAGTACTCCGGCGGATGACCGGCCCTTGCGAGAAGGGCGTGGAGGATCTCATGCCGGATTACCATCTCGTGATCGAGGTACTTGCCCGCCACGATGATCCGATGGGTGCCGCCTTGCAGCGCCCACATCCCGGCCTGAGGGCCTTTGGCGGTCGCGAAGCTGCTAACTCCAGGCACCACATACCATTCCACCGCCGAGAAATGGCCCGATAACCCGCTGCAAGATTCGGTCTTCAGGTGCCATTCCCGGTAGACCGCAGGAGTGGCCAGCAAGACCGCCCCGATCGGCAAGGGCGGTTCGCCCGGATGCAAGGTCACGCACGACGAGACGAGCGTGAGCAGCGCCACGCCCAAGACCCCACGTGATGGATGTCGCGACGAACCAGCCACAGAGTCTCGCCCATGTGTCAAGAATCTTGACCGTGAGGGGGCGAGAGGTGTGCCAAGAGGCGATGGTGCCCTTGCGACCCGGCCGATCTACCGTATCCTCTTGGTGTTGCCCTTTCGGAGTTCATCCTCATGACGGTTCGTATCGCCCGGACTGGCCTTCTTGCCGGCCTCGTCATTCCATTCGTGGTCTCCGGCCCGGCCGCCGGACAGACTCCCCGACAGACCGCCCAACCTGCCGCGACCGGCGCGGCCGTCCTCGAGCCCGCTGCCTATGCGGAGCTTCGCTACCGGCATATCGGCCCCGAAGGCAACCGGGTATCCGCCGTAGCGGGAGTTTCCGGCGATCCGCGCACCTACTACGCCGGCGCGGCCTCAGGGGGGATCTGGAAGACCTCGGATGGGGGTACAACCTGGCTGCCGGTTTTCGATGATCATCCGGTGTCGTCCATCGGGACCCTGGCGGTTGCGCCCTCCGATCCCAACACCGTGTGGGCTGGTACCGGAGAGCCGCACATCCGGAGCCACATCTCCGTGGGGTGGGGAGCGTACAAGTCCACCGATGCCGGGCGCACCTGGACCCGGAAAGGGCTGGAGAACACCGGGCGAATCTCCCGCATCGTCATTCACCCTTCCAATCCGAACCTGGTGTACCTCGCCGCGCAGGGCCACGGCTATGGCCCCCAGAAGGAGCGCGGCATCTACCGTTCGAACGACGGAGGAGAGACCTGGCAGCAGGTCCTTTTCGTGGATGAGAACACCGGCGCCGCCGACCTGGTGATGGATCCCAGCAACCCGCAGGTGCTCTTCGCCGCCATGTGGCAGTACGAGCTCAAAACCTGGGGGCGGGAAAGCGGCGGGCCAGGCAGCGGGATCTTCGGGTCCCGCGATGGCGGCACCACCTGGAGGCGTCTCACCGGTAACGGGCTGCCCACCCGGCCGTTCGGCAAGGTGGCGCTCGCGATCGCCAAGACCAATCCAAAGCGGATCTACGCCTTGATCGAAACCGGAGACGGAGTTCCCTGGAAGGGACAGCCGACCGACCGGGGCAAGCTCTGGCGCTCTGATGACGGCGGCGAAACCTGGACTGTGGTGAGTTACGACCGTCAGCTCGGCGGCCGTACCGCCTACTACAACGAG
>DATECI010000387.1:0-8102 GCA_035286985.1 Gemmatimonadales bacterium | reverse complement strand
CGATCATCTCAATCTCACGGGACATAACCCGCTGGTAGGCCCGGCGCACCAGGGCGAGGAACGTTTCCCCGATATGACCCATGCCTACGACCCCGCCCTGCGGGGAATCGCCCGGGAAACCGCCCGGAAGCTCGGGATCACCCTCGAGGAAGGCGTCTACGCCGGGCTCCTGGGTCCGAGCTACGAGACCCCTGCCGAAGTGCGGATGCTCGCCCGGCTCGGAGCCGATGCGGTGGGCATGAGTACCGTGACCGAGGTCATCGCGGCCCGGGCGCTCGGCCTGAGATGCCTGGGGTTCTCGCTGATCACCAATCCCGGCGCGGGCATCAGCCCGACTCCCCTCTCTCACGCCGAGGTCATGGATATCGCGGGCAAGGCTGGGAAGGAGCTGGCCCGGCTGCTCGAGGGGGTGGTTGGGGCATTGGATGGGTAAAGCGTGAACGGTGAACGGTGAACGGTGAAGGGTGAACGGTGAAGAGTGAACGGTGAACGGTGAACGGGACCAGCCCAGCGTGGTAGATGTGCTCACGCGGCGGCATTCGATGCGGCCGGCTGCAGCCCGGCGGTTCCCGTTCACTGTTCACTGTTCACTGTTCACGCAGCTCAAGCACCATGCCACACCGGCCCGTGCCCCCCACCCAGCCCCGGTGCTTGGGTGATTGCGCGCCGCACGTAATCGATCGCGGTGGCCACCGCGTCCTCCAGGTTGCGGCCCAGGGCCAATCCCGCGGTGATCGCCGCGCTCAGAGTGCAGCCGGTGCCGTGGGTCGACGTGGTGGCGATCCGAGGATGGACGTAGTGGCGGACCGTGTCCGCGGTGACCAGGACATCCACCAGCTCGTCGCCCGGCAGATGCCCGCCTTTGACCAGAGCGGCCCGGGCGCCCGCCTGGATGAGCCGCTGTCCGGCGCGCTCCATCTGCGCGGCCGTGGTCACGGCGGCGCCGGTGAGCAGGGCCGCCTCCGCGAGATTGGGGGTCACGATGTCCGCGAGCGGCACCAGTCGCCCCAGCACGTCCCGCTCGGCATCGGCGTCCAGCAACCGGTCGCCTGAAGTCGCGACCATGACCGGATCGAGCACGTAATTGCGAAGTTGGTACCGAAGGAGCCCGGTGGCGACCTCCCGAACCAGGGGGCGATTCGCCAGCATCCCGGTCTTGATTGCCGCGGGCGGCAAATCCTCCGCTACCACCGCGAGCTGGGCCGCGACGATCTCGGGAGGGATGGGATGGACCGCGCGGACGCCCAGGGTGTTCTGGGCAGTGATCGCGGTGATTACCGAAGTGCCGAAAACGCCGAAGTGGTGAAAGGTCTTGAGATCGGCTTGAATCCCGGCGCCCCCGCCGGAATCCGAACCTGCAATCGTGAGGGCGATCTGCATTGCTGAGCCGTTCGCTGACTGCGCTGGTCCGTGATCTCCGGCTTCGGCGGGGGCGGGAGCGGCGCGGCCTCACCCTGGCGGAAGGGATCCGGCTGGTCGAGGAAGCGCTGGCGGCGGGGATCGCAATCCGGCACGTCCTCGCCAGTCCGGGGCTAGAAGCTACCCCGCGCGGTCGTAGCCTCCAAGCGGCCCTTGCCGGGGCAGGCCACCGGCTCGAGCCGGTGAGCGAGAAGGTCTTCGAGACCCTCGCGGCCACCGAGCAGCCCCAGGGTGTGCTGGCCGTGATCGAGCTGCCCAGGTGGACCCTCGAGCAGATCCGGCCCGGTCCCGCCGCGCCGGTGCTCGTGCTCGACGGGGTCCAGGATCCCGGCAACGTGGGAACCATGATTCGGACCGCGTTCGGGCTCGGGGCTGCCGGCGTGGTCGCCCTGCCCGGCACGGCCGAGCTCGCCAACCCAAAGACCTTGCGCGCCACGATGGGCGGCGCGTTCCGGCTTCCCGCCGTGGTGATGGAAGAGGTGGGGTTCCGGGCCTGGACCGAGAAGCTCGGTGTGCGGGTCCTTTTGGCCCAGGCGGGGCAGGGACTTCCGAAACCGCGGCTCGCGGTGCCGATCGCACTGGTCCTGGGCAACGAGGGTGCCGGGATTCGTCCGTCGCTCTCGAGCTGGGCCCACGGTACCATCGGAATTCCGCTGCGCGCCGGGGCGGAGTCCCTCAATGTGGCGGTCGCCGCGGGGATTCTGCTGTACCAGGTGACCCGTGAATGACCCGGGAGTGATCGTGGTAATCGCGGGCCTGATGGGGCTCCTGATCGGGAGCTTTCTGAACGTCTGCATCGTCCGGTTGCCGGCCGACCAGTCGGTCGTCACCCCCCGGTCCCGTTGCCCGAAGTGCGGCCGGCCGATCGAGTGGAGCGACAATATCCCGGTGCTCTCCTGGCTCTGGCTCCGGGGGAAATGCCGGTCCTGCCGGGAGCCGATCAGCCCGCTCTACCCGCTGGTCGAGCTCACGGTCGGCTTGCTCTGGGCGGGTGTCGTGCTGCGCTACGGGCTTGGGCTCGAGGCGCTCGAGGCGGCGCTCTTCGGCACGTTGTTGCTGGGAATCGCGCTCACCGACGCCCGCACCTATCTCATCCCCAATGAGTTCACCTGGGGCGGCCTGGTGCTCGGCCTGGTCCTTGCCGCCGCCTCCGGCTTCCAGGCTGTCACCGCCGCTCTGATCGGCGCCGCCGCCGGTTTTCTGATACTCTGGGTCGTCGGTGTCATCGGCAAGTGGGCGTTCAAAGAAGAAGCGATGGGCGGCGGCGACATCAAGATGATGGCGATGGTCGGCGCTTTCGTCGGATGGCAAGGCGTACTGCTCACCATATTCATCGGTGCCTTGGCCGGGACCTTGATCTTCTTGCCGCTCGCGCTGCTGGGCCGAAAGAAGCTGGTCCCGTTCGGCGTGTTCCTCGCGCTGGGAGCCGCGGTCACCTACTTGATCGGTCCCGCCATCCTGGATTGGTACCGGCGGTATATGGGAGGAGCCTGATGGTGCGCTTGGTGGTGGTCTGGGGAGCCCTTCTCCTTGGCTGCCGGGGATCCCCTCCGGGAGAGCTTCAGAATGCGGGGCTGGCCCGGCTGGTGGACAGCTTGCGACCGGTGGTGGAAGGGGCCACCGGGCTCAAGTTCCGCGGCCCCACGCCTTCCGCGCTCAAGGGACGGGAGGAAATCCGCGAGTATCTGATCGCGAGATTGCGGGAGGACTTTCCCCCTGAGCGGGAGGAGGGAATCACCGCGGTGTACCGGCTCCTCGGCCTCGTCTCCGACACCCTCGATCTCAAAGCCCTGCTGCTCGACCTCTATACCGAGCAGGTGGCCGGCTTTTACGATCCCCACACCCGCACGCTGTACGGAGTGACGGGGGCCGACCCCTCCCAGCTCCGGCTGGTTCTGGCGCATGAGCTGGTGCATGCGCTTCAGCACCAGTACCTGCCGGTCGACTCCCTGATGGAGCAGAAGGGCAATGCCGACCGGCAGAGCGCGGTCCAGGCGGTGCTCGAGGGACAGGCCACCATTGCCTCGATCCGGGTGCTCACGCCGGGACAGGACGTGCTGGCCCGCCCCGAGTTCTGGGAGTTGTTCCGGGAGCAGATCCGGACTCAGCAGAGTTCGATGCAGGTCTTCTCGCGGGCCCCGCTCGCGATCCGGTTCGAGCTGATCTTCCCTTATCTCTCCGGCGCCGAGTTCATGCGCTGGTGGGACTCGGCCCGCCCCGGGCTGCCGTTGCCCACGGTGGCCACGCTCCCCCGCTCCACCGAGCAGGTCCTCCATCCGGCCCGCTACGCCGCGGGCGACGAGCCGGTATCCCTCCGGTTCGCCGATTCGACGGCCGATGTGCTCTATGAGGACACGATGGGCGAGCTGGAGGCGCAGGTGCTCTGGGCAGTGCTCCGTGGGCAAACCGATGTGCGCACCGACCAGGAGCTCGGCTGGGGCGGCGACCGGTTCCGGGTCTATCGCTCCGGGGCCGGGCCGGCGCTGGTCTGGTACACGGTATGGGACGATTCGACCGGCGCGGCGCGGTTTCAGAACGGGATCGGCGCCGCGCTCGCGGCGCGGGAGCGAAGCGGCTACCGGACCGGCGTGGAGCGTCGGCCGGGGGGGCATCCCGCGGTGCAGGTGGTCATTGCGCCTAAGCGGTGGGACCGGTGGAGCCGGGTTCCCTCGTTGCGACCGGAGTAGGCGCCGGGGATCGTGCGGCTACCACTTGAGCAACCCCAGGTCATCGAGGAACCCCGCGACTGGCACCAGCGATGAAACGCTGGGCTCCCGCTTGAATGCCCGGGCCGCAGCCTTCAGCGCCGTCGGCACCTGATCTCCGGTCTGCTCGCGGTAGCGACGATGGGTGCGCCCGAGATGGTGATAGACGACCAGCAGAGCGCGGTGCTCGGGCGAGTGAGGAATGGACGGAGAACTTTCTCCGGGCGCGGCACGTGGCGTCCGAGGGGGCCGGCTCGGCCGGGGCGACGTTCCATCCCGGCGCTGGATGGCGTGACTGGTGCTCAGGACCCGCGCGCGGACCCGCTCAAGCAGCGTAGAGCTGAAGCCTTCTGATTCCGGCGGAGGATGACCGTTCGACATAGGCACCTTCTTGCGGCAAAGCGAAATGGAGGCAGGAAGCGACCTGTACGGAAAGATAATCCGGTTGCGGATTCGCGGCTTGATCTCCCCCGTTGCCCCAACGCAGTCCGTCCTTCTCCGCTTTGCGTTTTCCCCGCCAGGCAGTAACATGACGGAGCAGTTTTTCCCTCTCCGGTCCCCCTCTCAGGAGGCCCCTATGAGCTCCGCCGTGCGGCCCGCGGCCATTTTCTGTGCGGTGTTGGGGTTGGTGACTCTTGCCGGCTGCGGCGTCTCCACCGACTCGTCCGAAGGCATGCGAATCAAGCTCGTGAATAGCACGGGTTTGAATGTCCGCGTCGTGGTGGATGGCCCCCAGTTCAACCCGGTGACCGTAGATGTCGCGAGCGGAGCCCAGCAGAACGTCTACCCCGATGGCGGGCAGGGCGATTTCATCACCTTCCAGGTCACGGTGCCAGCCAATGGAGCCATCACCGGCAGCGGCGCCTGTACCGCCGGACCTGATATGGTACCCGGCTCTACCGGTGATGTTCACGGCCAGGTCACTCTGGGTCTTGCGTCGGCAACCACGATCAGCGTGGAGTGCTCCGGCGCCGGTCTTCCGGGGGGCGGCTGGCAATAGGGCGGCGCCCCCGATGGACCGGTAGCTCTCAGCCGTCGCTGGAAATCGTGAGTTGGAAGCCGTCCGGATCGGCTACCTCGAAGGCCCGGCTGCCCCAGTCGGTATCGTGTGGCTCCGTAGTCAGCGTGAGGCCGGCCGCTTTGGCGCCCGCGGCCAGCCGATCGATATCCTGTTTGGTTCCGATCCAGAGCCGCAGGCCGACGCCCTTCACCCGGTCGCGGCCCTTCTTCCAGTCGTCCTGGCTGAGCCCGATCCGGGCACCGCCGGCTCGCAGCATCACCCCCCGGAGCACCCCGTCCGTTTCCCAGCGATCCTCGACCCCGAAGCCGAGGCCCTCGTAGAACTTGATGCTCCGGGTGAGGTTGTTGACCGTGAGACCGGGCGTAATCGTGGTTCCTTGCAATGCCGCCTCGGCGCCTGTCGTCATAAGGCCTCCTGATAAGTGCGGGGGGATCCCAACAAGTATTGCCGAGGGGTCAGCAACGCAAGCCGCTGGCCGCTAGCCGATAGCTGCTACCTGATGAGCCGCGGAACCGTGTACAGCAGCAACCCCACCAGTCCCCCCACCAGGGTCCCGTTGATTCGCACAAACTGAAGGTCCCGCCCCACCGCGAGCTCCATCCGCCGCGACGTCGCCTCGGCATCCCACCGCGCCACGGTGCGCGCGATCAGGTCGGACACCTCGTGCCGGTGCCGCTCCAGCACCTCGGCCAGCAACTCGATCACGAACTCCTCCAGCTCCTCGAGTTGGGACGGGTTCTCGAGCAGCGTGGTCCCGAATCCACTCAGCCCGCGCGCCAGCGGCCCCGGCTCGGCGCCCTCACCCTTCGCGGCATAACCCGCGACAGCACGCCGAGTCGAATCCCAAATCCAGGAGGTGAGCTCGGCGATCGCCTCATCCGAGAGCCATTCCTGCTTGAGCGCCTCGGCCCGGGCCCCCGCTTCGGGTGAGTGCTGGAGCCGCTCCACGAAATCCCGGATCGCGGTGTCGAATCGGGCCCGCACCGGATGGACCGGATCGGCGGTGATCTCCCCCAGCAGCGATTCGATCGCCACGACGATCCGATGGTAGATCCGCTCGTCCACCACCCCAGGAACCCACCACGGACTCGCCGCCCGCACCCGCTGCCGGATCAGCTCTCGGTTCTCGGTCACCGCCTGGCCCGCAAGCTTGAGCGCCTGATTGAGCAGTTCCTGATGCCGGTCGCCGGCCACCACCAGGGCCAGCGTCTTGCCCAGGACCGGGCCGACCTGGGTGGCCCGCAGCCGGTCCACCGCTCCCTGGTGGATGAGTTCTCGGATCTTGGCGTCGGGCAGGGCTTCCAGCGTTCGGGCCAGGCCGCTCGCGAGCTGAGCCGCGATCCGCTGCCCGTTCTCTGGCTGGCTGATCCACCCCGCCACCCGCTCGGCAATCCGCATCTCCCGCAGCTTGGCGCCGACCGCTTCCCGCGCCAGGAAGTGCTGCTGCACGAAGTTGCCGATGATCCGGCCGATCCGGTCCTTCTGTTTCCCGATGATCGCCGTGTGGGGAATCGGGATGCCGAGGGGATGACGGAACAGCGCGGTCACCGCAAACCAATCGGCGAGTCCCCCCACCACCGAGGCCTCCGCGGTGGCCCGCACGTAGCCGAGCCAGGGGTAGCGGGACTCGAACATCCGCGCCGCCACGAAGACCGCCACGGCGAGGGCAAGGAGCCCGGTGGCCCCTCGCTTCATCCGGTCGAGCTGGGCCTGCCGCTCGGCTTCGTCGGGGCGCGGTGGGAACGAATGCGGCGCACTCACCTGGTCACTCTACCGTCTTGTGAAAGCGCTTCACGCTCAGCGCGATCAGCACGATGGAGAATCCTACCAGGGTCGCCGCCTCCCGCCAGAATGCCTCCCAGCCGGTGCCCCGCAGCAGGATCCCCCGAAGGACCCGCAGGAAGTAAGTCAGCGGCAGCGCCGCCCCGATCCACTGCGCCAGGGCCGGCATGGCCTCGCGCGGGAACATGAAGCCGGAAAGCAAGATGTTCGGCAGGATGAAGAAGAAGCCGAGCTGCATGGCCTGGGCCTGGGTGTTCACCAGCGTCGAGATGAAGAGTCCCACCGCGAGGCTCGCGATGATGAATGGGAACGCGACCAGATAAAGGTCCACCAGATTGCCCCGAACCGGCACCGCGAACAGGAGGCGACCCAGGACCAGAATCACGGTGATCTGCACGAAGCCCACCAGCATGAACGGAACGATCTTCCCCAGCATGAGGCTGGTCTTGCCGATCGGGGTCACCACCAGCTGCTCGAGGGTGCCGCGCTCCTTTTCCCGCACGATCGCGATCCCGGCGATCACGACCATGGTCATCGAGAGGAGCACCCCGATGATCCCCGGCACGATGTACACCGCGCTCCGGAGCGCCGGGTTGTACCAGGGCCGGACCCGGACTTCGATGCCCCCGGTGACTCCAAACCGGGCCGCGAGGGCCTGGGATCGCTGCGCCCCCGCCAGCCCCGCACCGCTGATCGCCGCCGAGGAGGCGAGCGGGTCCGCCGCGTCCACCACGATCTGCGCGGTGGCGGTACGGCCCCGCTTGAGGTCGCGCTGGAAATCGGGCGGGATCACGATCCCGGCCCGGGCGTCACCTCGCCCGATCGCGGCGGCCATTGCTTCGCGGTCGCCCACCGTGCCGGCCAGATCGAAGTTGCCGGTGTTGATCATCGCCTGGATCAGCCGCCGGCTTTCCGGCGATTGCGATTGGTCCAGCACCACGGTGGGCAGATGGCGCACCTCGGTCTGGATCGCATAACCGAAGAGAACCAGCTGGATCGCGGGGATCCCGATCATCATCGCCAGGGTGAGCCGGTCCCGCCGCATCTGGATGAATTCTTTGCGGAGCATGGGCCAGATCGGCCACCGCGCCATCGCCGCGAGCCGGCTCATGCCGCCTCGCCCTCGTCGCGCCGCTGCAGCTCGATGAACACGTCCTCCACGTTGCCGAGCCCGA
>DATECI010000386.1:0-3746 GCA_035286985.1 Gemmatimonadales bacterium | reverse complement strand
CCGTCACGGAGGTCCAGCCCTCGGTGAATGGCTCCCTCGACCTCGATTTCCCCTCGGAGTACGGGGAAACCCGCCAGCGGGTGGCGCCGCGGACCTTCCGGCTTGGCGTGGCAATCCGGTGGTGAGGGTTACTTCTCACTGCTTCTTCATGCTATCGTAGGCAAACCCCACCAACATATCGGGCTTGATGGTTCCGTTGCCGTGGCTGGCATCCCAGTCGCGGGACGGCTTGGCCGCGAGCACCGCCTCCCTGCTCTTCCCTTCCTTGATGAGGGTGGCAACCCGGTCGCGGATCGTGGCGAGCATATCGCGGTACTTCACCAGATCGGCCCGGGTGGCAAGGGCCCCATGCCCCGGAATGATCTTGGTGCTGTCGTTGACATAGCGGAGCGCGGCGTTCGCCGCATTGATGATTCCCTCGAAGGATCCCCCACTCGAGAGGTCCACCAGCGGGTAGCGGCCGTTGAAGAAAGTGTCCCCCATGTGCACGACATTGGCGGCGGTGAAATGGATGATCGCGTCGCCATCGGTATGGGCCGAGGGAACGTGGACCACATGGATGTCGTCGCCGTTGAGGTGAAAGGCCACCCCGTCGGTGAACGTCACGATCGGGAGCGCCTTGAGGGGCGCGGGTGGGCTCCGGCTATTGAGCGCGGCAATGAACTGCTCGCTGCTCATCCGGATCCGCACGTTGTCGTGGGCCACGACGATGACCCCGGCATTGGCGAGGTTCAGGTTCCCGCCGGTGTGGTCGCCGTGCCAGTGGGTATTGACGACGAAGCGGACCGGCTGGTCGGTCAGGGTCTTGACCGCGGCGAGGATCTTCTGGGAAAGCGGGGCGAATTGATCATCCACCAGGAACGCGGCATCGGGCCCGACGGAGAGGCCAAGGTTGCCGCCAACGCCCTGGAGCATATAGACGCCCTTGCCGGCCGGGGTGGTGCGGACCTGGACGGTGTCGTAGTTGACCTGAGCCAGGGCAGGAGGGACGGTGAGCCCGGTGACAGCCGTGAGGACGGTGAAGACGGGGCGAAGCAGTTTCATTCTTTCAGCCCTCCATGGTCGTAGCTTGGCTTGACAGCGTGATCTGAAACGCCGGCGTGGCGAGGTCAGGAACGGCCGGGAGAGAAACTCGGCCGGTTTCCAGGGCAGTGTCAAGGGCGCGAGCCGTCAGGCTCGGGCGGGCGCCGATTGGGACGGGAGGGCAGGTAGCTCACGAGCCGACCGCCGAGAGCGGCTGCACTCCAGGCGAGCAAGGCCGGAAAGAGGAGCGTCGCCGCAACGAGACCCCCCAGCGGCAATCCCAGCGATCCAGCCACACGCCAGCCAAGCCGTCCTAACCCGCCCTGACCAGCCCCAAGATCGTAGAGGAGCCAGACCCCCCAGCCGAGTAGGGCCGCGAAGGCAGCCGAGCGGAGCGGGCGGGCGACCTGGGGCGGCTTGGCCGCTGGTCTGGCGTGGAGCGCTCCCCAGACCAACCCGAGCACAGGGACAGTCCACCAGCCGAGCCAGGACGCAAGCGCGAACGCGGCAGTGAGTGCGAGGAACCCGGCGGCCCGCATCAGCGGGGCGGGCTCAGGATCAGCGTCGAGCGAACCCGCGAAGCCGGAAGATCCTCGGGCCGCGCCGGGAAGAGAACCGAGTCCAGCTCTCCCGCGAGCCACTTGGGCATCCGGTCGTCATAGCGCGCACTGGCCGGGTTACCGGACTGCCCTCCGGGGTAGATCGCCGCGCCACGCACCCGGGGGCCCAGCTCGACCACCATCCGCCAGCTCGCACCGTGGGTGCCTGAGCCCGGGGATGGACTCAAGGTCGAGGGTCCGCCCGTCACGGGGAGTTCGAGGGCTGAAAGCGCCGGAATGCGGAGCAGGTGCCAGATGTTAGCGTGGTGGACTCGGTCCCAGCGCCAGGCCTCGCCCGGCGGGCCGTGGCGCCGCGCCGTGGCGTCGAAGCCGCGGCGGAGCGCTTCGGCGAGCATCGCGTCGCGGCGCTCGACTTCCGGAGTCCGCCGGTCGTCCCACCAGGCGTTGGTGGAATCCGCCAGCAGCTGGAGCAGGACCGCGTCTCCCGGAACGGCCACCGGGCGGTTGGTCGCGGGCGGCCGGGCAACCGAGCGGTCGGGCGCAGCTGGGGGGATCAGCTCGTCCCAAAGCAGCGGGCTCAGCTCGGCCAGGGCTGCTTCGAACAGGACGGCGCCGGTGTTGTCTTTGGTGTAGCGGCGATCCCACCCGGCCAAGAGCTGGGCGGCTGAAACGGTCGGCCCGGTGCCGGCCGGGGCAAGCGCAGCGACGAAATAGGGGACGAAGGCATCGGCGCGGCTGCTTCCGGGATCGGTCTGGAAGCGGCGCATGGCGCCGGGCGTGACGGCGGAATCGGCGCGGAGGAGCTGGTTGATCCGCATGGCGCGCCAGGGCGACGGCCAGTCGGTGCCCAGGTAGACCGGATTAACCCGCGGGTCCACGGGCTGCTGGTTGGCGGAGGCGAGATAGCCCTGAGCAGGATTCAGGGCAAAGGGGTATTGGGCGAGCGGGAGAAAGCCGGTCCAATCGTTCGAGGCGGTGCTGCCGTCGCGGACCAGGTCGCCAAGCCCACCACCCGGGCGGAGGGGGATGCTGGCGGTCGAGCGGATCGCAATGGTGCCGGAGCGATCGGCGACGATGCCGTTTTGGGCCGGGGCCACAAAGTCCTTCCAGCCGTCGAGCCATTCTGCCGCGTTTCGGGCCCGATCGAGCCGGAGAAACTCTTCGCCGGTAGACCGGGCTTCGTAGGGGGTCCAGCGCAACGAAAGCCAGCGGCCCTGCACGCTGAGTAAGGGGCCGCGGTGGGTAAAGCGTACGGTATCGGTGGCGAGGATTGCCCCCCGCCGGCCCCGCACCACTTCCTGGCGGAGCTCGAGGGGCTTCCACTGGCCGTCGAGCAGGTAGCGGGTGGGCCGAGCCGGATCGTCCACGGTCTCGCGGTAGTGATCCCGGACATCGGCGCCGGTATTGGTAAAGGACCAGGCGACGTCGCGGTTGAAACCGATGATCACCCCGGGCGATCCGGGGAAGGTTACCCCCGCCACCTCAGGCCCGCCGGCGGTCTGGAGATGGATCTCGTACCAGACCGACGGGAGGGAGAGATCGAGATGGGGATCGCCGGCGAGAAGCGCGTGGCCAGCGGCGGTGCGCCGGGGGGAGACGACCCAATTGTTGCTGCCGAGGGCATCCCCGTTCCCGAGTGTCGGATCCCCAGATTCCCCAGTTGCCACAGATTCCCGGAATGGCCTTGAGCCAAAACCAAGCCCGACATCCATGGCCGTGCGCTCCTGGAGCGCTGCCAGGGCGCTGGTGTCGGGCGGGCCGGGGGCCGCTAGTGGGATGAAGTCGTAGCGGGCCGAGTGCTGGCCGTTCGGCTGGATCGGCTCCTGAATCGGGCTGTTCGCGGAGAAGAGCGCGTCGGCAGCGTCCGCGCCAACCAACGTACGGACCTCGAGCTTGGCCAGAGTCGGCTCGAACCAGGCCAGCACATAGGACATCTGGAGAAAGAGATAGTAACTATTGACCGGCTCCCAGCGGACCGGCTGGGCATTCAGGAGGCGATATTCCAGGGGAAGATCGGCCCGGCCTAGGCCGTCGATCCAGGCGTTAACCCCGTCCGCGTACGCGCTGGCGGCCCGGAAGAAGAGCGAGCTCGAGTCGAGGGCGCCAAAATTCCGCCCCGCGGCCCACGGGAACCCGCGCCGGCGAGTGGCTCGGTCCGGCTCC
>DATECI010000385.1:0-11923 GCA_035286985.1 Gemmatimonadales bacterium | reverse complement strand
CGGCACCAGCACGCGCCGGCCAGCAAGCCCGCGGTAGGGGGGGGCCTCGGCGGGCACCAGCAGAATGGCGGTTTCGAGATGGCGCACGACATAGTCGGCGACACTGCCCAACCCCAACCGGCCAACCGCCCCCCGGCCATGAGTTGACATGACGAGGAGGCCGGCATTCATCGCTCTGGCCGCTCGGGCGATCACCTTTCCGGCGATTCCGTCGTCATGGTGGACCTTGACCCGCAGGTGCGCGGCGGTGCGAAGTCGCGCCGCCGTACGGGCCAGGTAGGTCTCTTCCCGGCGTTCCAATTCTTCCATCAGGAGCACGCTGGGCGGACCAAATTCGGCGAAGGGCCCGATGCCCTGGGTGGGATCGTGGGCCATGACGAGATGAAGGGTCGCGCCGGAGGCCTGGGCGAGCCGGCTCGCAACCGGGAGCGCCCGCTCCGCAAATGGCGAGCCGTCCAGGGGAACCAGAATCGAACGGAGCATTCAGCCCTCACGGTGGGGCCTTTCCCAAGAGGCGGCCCGGGAAAGACGGATTGGACAGACGCCGCAGATCAGCCGCCGGGAATCCAGGTCAGGAGCCAGAATCCGCCCGCCCCCGCGGCGGCCAGCACGAGGAGTCCGGGAATGACGAGCAATCGGTACTTTGCGGTTCCCATCACCGCGGCGAGAGTGGCCTTGAACACACTGTTCACGATCACCCCCAACGTGATGGCACGGGCCGCGAGCGTGACGAGCTCCGGAGCTTCGGCCAGGCGGTTCATGCCGAGCGTGAGCGCGTCCATGTCGGTGAGGCCGAGGATGCCAGCCGACGCCAGGACCCCCGCCTCCCCGAACTGCCGGGTGATCACCCCGAGCAAGGTGAGCACCACCTGGAAAGCCAGCGCCATCCGGATCGCAGATCGGAGCTGAAGCGGGTTCCTGGGGGGAGGCGGGGGCGTTTCCGGCACCCCTCCGGTCAGGTATCGCCACGCCAGGAGGATCAGGACGAGGCCAGCGAAGAAGATCGGGGCCAGCCCCAGTGCCGCACCGGGGATCAGACTGGCATTCAGGATCAGCGTGATGGCGAGCACTCTGGGAATCAGGACCGCGCAGGCCGCGACCGTCCCGATCGCCAGGGGGATGGCGTTGCCGGGCTCCCTGCGGCTCTGGCGGGAAAAGTTGAGGGTGACGAGAGTGGAGGAGACCAGCCCACCCAGGGCCCCCATGGCCTGATAACCATGCGACGCTCCCAGAGCGCCGCGCGCGATATAGCCCAGGAAGTTGAGTCCGGAGAAGAGCAGGACGACGATCCAGAGCGAACGGGGTCGAATGCCACCCCAGGGACCGATGGGGCCTTCGGGAAGGAGCGGCAGGATGACCAGGGCGAGGACCGCAAACTGGAGCGCCGCCCGCATCTCGCTCTGACCGATCCGCCTGACGAACTGGCGGATGGTTTCTTTCTCCCCAAGGGCGAGCACGGTCACCGCGGCAGCTCCACTGGCCAGCCGGAGGTGCCCGACTCCGGCTATCAACCCGATCCCCAGCACGAGGACAGCCGCGGTTTCGGTGGTTCCGTCAATTGCCTCGGACGAGCGCCGGGCGGCAAGCGCGTAGGCGGCGACAATCAGCGCTCCGGTGGCGAGCAAGAGCGCAGCCGCGACGGTCGACTGGGCCGTATCCAGCAGCCAGCCGGCGATTCCGCCAACCGCGCCGAGCAGGAAGAAGGTGCGAACCCCGGCAAAGCGGGCATCAGGGCCGGTGGCATGCCCCGACCATTCGCGCTCAACTCCTACGGCCAGTCCGGCGAGCGCCGCAACACCCAGCCGGACGGCGATCTCCAGCTCGCTCACGGTCCCCAACCCTCCCCGCTTCAGATCGGGACTGTGAGAATCGCTACCGGCGCCTCCCGCAGCAAGTCCTGTCCCACATGACCCGAGCCCATCTCGCCGGACGGTCCGCCCCGGCGCACCCCCAACACGAGCAGATTCGCTCCGGTTTCCTCCAGCTGGGCCATGATCTCGGGGACCGGTCTGCCCTTCCGGCAGCGGAGGATCCCGGGCCCTCCGAGGGCGGGATATTGTCCCAGGGCCTCCCCGACTCGGGACGCACAGCCCTCGGGGGACTCGGCCCCGTCGGGGCCATGGTCCGGCACCACGCAAACGGCGGTCACCTGTCCGCGCACGGCAGCGGCAAGAGCGGCCGCCGGTTCCAGAATGCCCAGCCCCCGGCGGGTGCCATCCAGCGCGATTACCATCCGATCCAGCTTGCCCACCGTGGGTGGAACGAGCAGGCAAGCACCACCGCGGCGCCGCACCACCCCGTCCGCCGTCCGCCCGGAACCCAGGAATCCCTGGGGCGGCCGTTCGCGCCGGCCCAGCACTACCAGGTCCGCGCCATACTCCTCAGCACGCCGCACGATCTCGACTCCGGGAATGCCTCGCACCCACGTGATCCGGCGGCTTGACTCCGTTCGAGCCACCGGCTCACCGACGGACGCAAACGCTGGAAGGCCCGCAGTTTCAACCCCGAGGACCTCGAACTCCGCGCCTGCCTCCCTGGCTATGGCCTCCGCGACCCGGACCGCGTGCTCACCCGCCTCCGACCCATCGGTGGCGGCAAGCAACTTCCTGATCCCGGTTGTACCCACGAGTTCTCCGCGTCTTTGACCGAGAAGAAATACGAAGGCAAGTCTGAAGGACCCGTGAATGAAGCGTGAGGGAGTGCTCGGCCCGGCCATGCGGCGGTCCGGCCGGACGACTAGAATGAGGGGGTGCCGCCCAAACCTACGGTCAGGGAGAAGCGAATCGAGCGCCTAGTCCGGGAGTTTCCGGCCCTGGTGGCCGAGCTGCGGACCGAGGCGGTCCTCCAACAGGTGGCCGATCTGGCTGCGGAAGTGCTCGGGGCGCGATACGCGGCGGTGGGGTTGTTGAATCCGGATCGCCGAAGTTTGGAAAGCTTCGCGGTTTCCGGGCTCACCAACCAACAGCGAGAGGCGATCGGCACCCCTCCGGTTGGCCGGGGAATTCTCGGCCTCCTGATTCGGGAGGGGCGCCCCATCCGGCTTCCGGATCTCAGCAAGCACCCCGCGGCGGTCGGCTTTCCCGTGAATCATCCCCCGATGGGTTCCTTCCTGGGGGTGCCAATCTCCGCTGCACAGGGTGTCATCGGGGAGCTGTATCTCACCGAAAAAATCGGCACCGATGAATTCAGCGAGGAGGACGAATACCTGGCGGTGCTCCTGGCGCTCGTCATCGGCTCGGCGGTCGAGAATGCCCGGCTGCACACCGATCGCACCCGGCTGCTGGAGGAGGTTCAGCAACTGCACCGTTCTCGGGAACGGTTCTTCGCCATGGTGAATCACGAACTCCGGAACGCACTGGCGGCGGTCTACGGGTGGGCCGAAATCCTGGTAAGGAAGAAGGATTCCCACAATGTGCCGCGTGCGGCCTACGAGATCCTCGATTCGGCAGAGCAGGCAGTGGGGTTGATCAGCGACCTGCTCGACCTGAGCCGGCTCGATGAGGATCGGCTCAAACCGGTACTCCGCCGGACCGAATGCGGTGCGGTCTTGAGGGGAGCGGTCCAACGCGTCACTCCCCAGGCCGAGGAGCGCGGGATCCGCTTCGAGGTCCACGTTCCCGGTGAAGGGGTCCTCTGCAACACCGACGCCCACCGGGTGGAGCAGATCCTGGTCAACCTGCTTCGCAATGCCATTCGGCACTCACCGGCCGAGGGAGTGGTCACCGCCTCAGTCCGGACGGAGAACAGCACGGTGCGGTTCGAGCTGGACGATCAAGGCCCCGGAGTTCGGGATGAGGACGTCGAGCGGATATTCGACGTCTATGTGACCACGGCCGGTGAGGAGCGAACCGGCCATGGTCTGGGGTTACCGCTTTCCCGTCGGCTGGCGCGGCTCCTGGGAGGTGATCTGGTGGCAGAGCCTCATCGCGGCTCGGGTCGTTTCATCTTGCGACTACCAGTACCCCTATTAACATGAAGGGGTCTTCAGGGTTTCTTTGAACGTGGTTCAGGAGCTCCAAAATAGGTTGCGGGCCATGAAAGTTCTCGTCGTGGAGGACGACCGAAAAGTCGCCGGGTTCATTGAGCAGGGGCTGGTGGAGGAAGGCTACGTGGTGGACGTCGCCCCCGATGGGGAGGAGGCCACCATGCTGGCCCACGTCTACGACTATGACGTGATCCTGCTCGACGTCATCCTGCCCAAGAAAAACGGTTTTCAGGTCGCCATGGAGCTGCGCCGGGAGGGGCGGAAGACTCCGATCCTGATGCTGACCTCCCGGGATGCGGTGGAAGACGTGGTCCGAGGGCTCGATGCCGGAGCGGACGACTACCTCGCCAAGCCGTTCCGCTTCGAGGAGCTTCTGGCCCGGGTCCGGGCCCTTTCCCGCCGGGGCGGAGCCGAGCGGATGGAGATCCTGCGCTTCGGAGAAATCACGCTCGACCGGCTCCGCCACGTCGCCATGGTCGGTGACAAGCGACTCGATCTCACCGCCAAAGAGTTTCAGCTCCTGGAGTTCTTCCTGCTGCACACCGAGGAAGTGGTCCGGCGAACGACGCTGCTGGAAAAAGTGTGGGACATGCATTTTGACCCCGAGAGCAACGTGGTGGACGTGCATGTCGGCAATCTCCGGCGCAAGCTCGCCCGGCTGACCGCCGGCTCCCGGATCGAGACGATCCGCGGCGTCGGGTTCTCGCTCCGTAACTCCTCCGGCACCCTGGCGCAGGCCGCTCTAAGACGCTCATGAAACTGGCCGGCCGGATGCTGGTCCGGCCGGTAGCAGCCGGGGCGGCCCTGTTCGCCGGGCTCGTTCTGCGCCAGCTCTCCCACCCACCGGTTTCGGCCCATTCCATCTGGACTGCCGGACTATGGATCATCGGGCTTCCGCTCCTGGTCCGGACCGCCATCGGAGTCTTTCGGGGTCGCCTGGCCGCGGATCTGGTGGCCGCCCTAGCCATCATCGGGGCGATGGCGCTCGACCAGCCCTTCGCCGGACTGGTCATCGTGCTCATGCAGACCGGCGGCGAGGCGCTCGAACACTACGCCGAGCGACGCGCCTCGGCGGCGGTTCGCCAGTTGGAGGAGGACGCTCCCCGCTTTGCCCATCGGGTTCGGGACGAGAGGATCGAGGAGGTCGAGGCCGTCAGCATCGCGGTGGGGGAGCTGGTGTTGGTGCGGCCGGGGGAAATGGTGCCATGCGATGGCGTGGTCGAGGGAGGGTCGTCCCAGATCGATGTCGCGCGCCTCACCGGTGAGCCGCTGCCCCAGAGGGTGGAGGCCGGGAGCGAGCTACGCTCCGGAACCCTGGTCCTGGATGGGCCGCTTCGAGTCCGGGTCTCGGCACCCGCAGAGGCAAGTCTCTACGCCAGGATTGTCGAGCTGGTGCGAACGGCGCAAGCAAGCAAGGCGCCCTTGCAGCGAGTGGCGGACCGGTACGCGGTCTGGTTTACCCCGGTTACCCTGGTGGTAGCGCTCGGCGCACTGGCCATCTCCGGCGATCCGCTCCGGCTCCTCGCCGTGCTGGTCGTCGCGACGCCCTGTCCCCTGATTCTGGCAACGCCCGTGGCCATCGTCGGGGGCATCAACCGGGCGGCCCGGCATCAGATCATCATCCGCCACGGCGGGGCGCTGGAGGCGCTGGCCGCGGTGGACACCGTGGTGTTCGACAAGACCGGGACGCTCACGGTCGGGCGGCCAGAGGTTGCCGCGGTGCAGACGGTGCCGCCGTTCACCGAGCCGGAGCTGCTGCGGCTGGCCGGGGCGGTGGAACAGGGCTCGGGCCACCTATTGGCGCGAACCCTGGTCGAGGCGGCGCATGCGCGGGGCATCGAGATTCCCGCGGCAACCGCGGTTACCGAGGCCGCGGGACGGGGCGTCTGGGGCACCGTCGAAGGCCATCGGGTGACGGTGGGGGCCTTCTCACTGGTCCGGGAGCGCGACCCCGTCGCCGCGGCGGCCCTCCATGCGCTTCACGACGGCGGCCCGGCCCTCCGCGCCTTCGTTACGGTGGATGGGAGGCCGGCGGGCACCATCACCTACGCCGACCGGGTGCGCCCGGGCGCCGCCGCGGTGGTCGCCGCCCTGCGCGACCTCGGGATCCGGGAGATCGCCCTGCTTTCCGGTGACCATGCCGACAACGTCGCCAAAGTGGCCCGGGCCGTCGGCATCGAGGAAATCCACGCCGACCTCTTGCCGGAAGACAAGGTTCGCTTCGCCGAGCGGCTGGGCGCGGCGTCGCGAAAAGTCCTCATGGTGGGGGACGGAATCAACGACGCTCCGGCGCTCTCGACCGCCTCGGTCGGCCTCGCGCTCGCTGCGCATGGCGGCGGGATCGCGGCCGAAGCGGCCGATGTGGTTCTGCTGGTGGACCAACTGGACCGGGTGCCGGAAGCCGTGGCGATCGGGCGGCGGACCCTGCGGATCGCGCGACAGAGCATCCTCGCGGGATTGGGGCTCAGCGCCGCCGCGATGGTCATCGCTTCCCTGGGGTTCCTGGTTCCGGCGGCCGGCGCGGTGGTACAAGAGGTCATCGACGTTGCCGTGATCCTCAATGCGCTCAGAACCACGAAGGGCCCGGGTGCATCTTGACGCGAACCCCCGACGACTGCATTCTGAGTCCCGACCCCCCTTCCCGGGAAGAACCAGTATGCCCGACCGACCGGCCGACCTCCCCAACCACCCCATCGGCACCTTCGCCTTCGTAGGGCTCTACGTCATCCTCTTCGTAATCGGATGGTTTGCGGTATATCTGTATCTGTACCTCGGCCGTGGGGCAGTGACCCGATGAAGATCGACCGCTACGAACGGATCTGGATGGGGGGAGTGGGAGGGGTGCTCCTCTTCTTTTTCGGCACCTTGGCCAACGCCGCGATCCGGCACGGCTTTCACCCGCCCTCGCACGTCGAGACCATCAACCCCCGGGGGGTCTTCCAAAGCCCCCAATTCCGGCAGCAAGGGGTGCGGGTGGACGAGGGGGGCGCGGTGCACGTCACGGTGGTCGGGATGATGTTCGCCTGGCTGCCCGGAGAGCTGGCCCTCCCGGCGGCCACCCCGGTCACCTTCCACCTGACGTCGGTGGACGTCATCCACGGGTTCGCGATCGTCGGGAGCAACGGCCAGTCCATGCTGATCCCGGGTTATGTGAGCCAGTTCACCACGAGCTTTCAGCCCGGCGAGTATTTGATCACCTGCAACGAGTACTGCGGCATTGGCCATCACCAGATGGCAGGCAAGCTTCGGGTGGTGCCGAAGGCGGAGTGGCGGCCACCGGCGGTCGCGGCCGCTCCGGTGGACGGAGGTGGCCATGCCGCGCACTAACCGCTTGATCGTGGCGCACCTCTGGGTCGCGATCCTGGCGTTCGGGGTGGCCGCCAGCATGGCGCTCATGCAGGCGATAGCGCGGGCGAACCTGGAAGTGCCGTACCAGTCGGCACGGATGTACTACATGTCGGTGACCGCCCACGGCGTCCTCATGGCGCTGGTGTTCACGACCTTCTTCATCATGGCGCTGGGGTACAGCGTGGCCCAAAAGGAGAACGGCGACGTGAAGTGGCCCCGCTTCGGCTGGGCCATGTTCGTCCTCGCCAGCTTGGGAGCCCTGATGGCGGTCTGGGCGATTCTCACGTTCCGCGCCAGCGTACTCTACACCTTTTATCCACCGCTGCAGGCCCACCCGGCGTTCTATGTCGGCCTGACGCTGGTCGTGGTGGCCTCCTGGGGCTGGTGCGCCAGCATGATCGCTTCCTGGCGAGAATCGCGAAAGCGGAATGGCGACCGGCCCGCCAGCCTCGCGATGCACGCAACCGCGGCGAACGCGATGCTCTGGCTCCTTGCCACAATCGGCGTCGCGTCCGAAATGCTGTTCCAGTTGATCCCCTGGTCGCTGGGCTGGGTCAAGACGGTTGATCCGCTGCTGGCCCGCACTCTGTTCTGGTTCTTCGGCCATCCGCTGGTGTATTTCTGGCTGCTGCCGGCCTACGTCATCTGGTACGCCCTCGTGCCGCGGGAAGCGGGCGGCAAGCTCTTCTCCGAGCCGCTCGCGCGGGCCACCTTCGCGCTCTTCCTCATCCTGTCCACCCCGGTCGGATTCCACCATCAGTACCAGGATCCCGGCATCTCGGCCGGCTGGAAGCTGTTCCATACCTTCAACACGATGGCCATCTCGTTCCCCAGCCTGATGACGGCGTTCACGGTGGTTGCCTCACTCGAAGTGGCGGGCCGGCTCCGCGGCGGGAGGGGGCTGTTCGGATGGATCCGGGCGCTCCCGTGGAGCAACCCGACGGTGTCATCGGTGCTGCTGGCCGGGCTGCTTTTCATGGTGGGCGGGTTCGGCGGCTCCATCAACGCGGCCTACACCATGAACTCGGTGGTCCATAATACGGCGTGGGTCGCCTCCCATTTCCATCTCACCGTGGGGAGCGCGGCGGCCCTCACCTTCATGGGGGCCTGCTACTACCTGGTGCCCAGGATCAGCGGACGAGCGCTGGAGCTCGGGCTCTTGGCCAGGGTCCAGCCCTACCTCTGGTTTCTCGGCATGGCCCTGTTCTCCTTCACCGGGCACATCGCGGGCCTGATGGGATTACCCCGCCGGGTGTTCGCGACGGATTACGCCGGCGCGGCCCAAGCCCAGGCCTGGCACGGACTCACCAGCATCTCCGCGCTCGGAGGGTTGGTGCTCTTTGCCAGTGCGGGCTTTTTCGTGCTGGTGATGGTGGGAACGCTGCTCGCCGGCAAGAAGACCGCGCCGGCGCCGATCGAATGGGCCGAGCCGCTCGAGGCGCCCCCGGGCGGATTTCGCTCCACGATCTGGGACCGCCTAGGACTCTGGCTCATCGTGGCGGTAGTGCTCGTGATCCTGGCTTACGCGGTGCCCTTGTGGGACATCCTCCATCTACCCCGGTACGGCAGCCCGGGATTCAAGCCGTTCTAGGGGTCACTTCCGAGCTCCCGACCTCTCGACCTTCGCGCGATAGGCCCGCTCGACCGCATCGAGCAGGGGCTTCGGATCGAACCGAACCGGATCGGTACACGGCAGCCCGGTTTCCCGTGAGGCAGCTTCGCAGACGTGCCCGGCCTCCGCCTCGCCGAGGTCGTAGGTATTCATCGAGATCGCAATCACCCGGGTTGGGTGCACGGCCGAGCCGATCAGCTCGTACATCGTGACGTAGTCGGAGAGCGGCGGAATCCGGAGCCAGGGGCTGCCCCGATATTCGCCGATGTATTCGCGCGAGGCCTGGTGACAGAGGATGAGCGCGTCCGGACAGGTCCCATGCAGCAGGCCCAGGGTCACCCCGGAGTATCCCGGATGGTTGATGCTCCCCTGCCCTTCCACCAGCAGGACGTCCGCATCCGGGGCGGCCTTGAGGACAAGCTCTTCCGCGGCCCCGGCGATGAAGTCGGCCACCACCGCATCGACTGCGATGCCCCATCCTTCGATGAAAATGCCGGTCTGCCCGGTCGCCACGAACCTGGTCCTCAGCCCTCGCTCCCCGAGCCCGCGCACCAATTGCAATTGCGCCGTCATTTTGCCGACGTTGCAATCGGTGCCCACGCTCAGCACCACCAGGGGCTCGACCAGACGGGCGAGTCCGGCGGCCACGGGCAGATTGGCCGGGGGCCTCCGCACATCGTGGATGCGGCGCCCGTTGGCCTTGGCCCGTTCGTGCAGGATCGGGTCGTCCGAGAGAAAAGTGTGGAGCCCGCTCCAGAGATCGCAGCCGGCATCGAGCGCATCCGCAAGCCAGCCGCGCCATTCGTCGGGAAGCCGTCCGCCGGCAGGAGCAATCCCGATGAGTACCGCGGTCGGCTTCCGGCGGAGCCCTTCGTCCATGGAACCAAAGACCGGAATCTGCCCGCCGAAGCCGAGCACGTCCTGGACGGTTTTCCCGGCATGGACTCGGTCCACCACCCCGACCACCTGGTCCGGCAGGTAGCGGATTATGGAATTCGCGGTCTTCGAGGTCTCGGGGGCGAATTCGCCGTCGGCGAGGATGAGGTAGAGGGGCCTGGTCATGCGGGGCAGGTGTTAGGTGGCTCGTGGTTCGTGGCTGGTCATAGGTGGCAGGTGGTGTCTGGCAAGTGGCGGGAGGGAAACTAAGCGGCCCGGCACATCTCTGCACCGGGCCCAGCTATCACCTGCCACCGGCCACCTGCCCTCAGCGATTCTCCTCCTCGGGATTCTCCAGCAGTTCGGCGTCGTGGACATCGGCCGGCTTTCCTCCGGCGCCCAGGGCCCGGGTCCCTGGGCCCCCGGGAAGCAATCCCATCTTGGCCTTGAGCTCCAGGAGCTGCTGGTCGGCGGTGCCCTTGTACTCGAGCTTCTTGAACTGGTCGATCAGATCGTCGGACTGGAACTCCTGCTGCAGCTCGGCGGCGGCAAGTGCCTTCCGCTCAATCGCCTCGATCTTCTCCGACATCCGCTCGAACGACTCGAAGGCACTCTTATCGTTCATGCCTGCCATGGTTTCCTGGATCCGCTGCTGGGCCTGGGCTCGCTTGGCCCGAGCCAGCAGGATGTTCTTCTTCCGCTTGGCCTCCTCGATCTTGTCGTTGAGCTGGCGGAGCTGGCCCTTCAGGTTCTCGGTGTCGGCCTTGTGCTTGAGCCAGGTTTCGTGGAGCGACTGGGCCCCCTGGAGGGCCTCGTTGTAGCGGACCAGGGCCTGGGTGGCGAGATCGTCCCGCCCTTCCTGCACCGCGAGCATGGCCCGGCGTTCCCAGTCCTCCGCCTGTTTCTTGAGTCCCTCGGCATCGGCCTGGAGCTTTTTCTCGTCGGCAATCGCCCCGGCTGCTTCCTGCTTGGCCCGGGCGAGCTGGGACTTCATGTCGGTGATGAGCTGGTTCAGCATCTTCTCCGGGTTTTCCGCCCGGGAGATGAGGTCGTTGAGGTTCGACCGCAGCATGGTCGAGAACCGATCGAAGATTCCCATCGCTTACCTTTCCCGATACGGCGCGAGCGCGCTCAGGTGCGAGGCGAGCGCGAGCGTCATGGAGTCGAAGCTCGCCTCGAATTCGGAGTAGTCCAGGTTGGCCAGCTCCAGGGCATCGGTCAGGACTACGTGATCGCCCTCCAGGCCGTAGGAGCCGTGGATCAGGTCCCTGGCGTTCAATTCCAGGAGCTGGCGGAACAGGCCGCTGCGCTTGCCGTCTTCCGCCGGGGGCTCCATGACCCGCATGCGCAGCAGCACGACCGGCGGGGCGTAATGCACCACCACCTCGGCGCCGGTCTGCGACCGGACCCGCCAGAGGCCGGGTTCCAGCTCAGTGGATTCGACCGTGCCGCCTTCGAGCCGGTCGAGATACGATTGGATGTCTTCGCGCGTCAGCATCGCTGGCCTGATCTCCTACCGGGTGTTGGCCTTCGGCTACAATCTACTCTGCTCGCGGCTTGAATCCTTCGGCACCGCGGCCAGGAGCCGCTCCGAGAAATCCATCCGCTCCTCGAGCTCCTGCATCCGGACCCGAAGCTCCTCCAGCTCGCCCAAGACCTGCCCGGTAATTTCGTCGGGCGGCGCGTCTCGAAGTCCCAGGCGGCGGGCGAGCGCATCCCCGAGCGGCCCCCGGAGAATGATCGCAGCCGAGAGGGCCCCAACCACTCCAACCGGAATGGCAAACGCCACGCCGAGCCGAGAGGCGAGAAAAGTGTACCCCCAACCGGCGGCGAGGCCGAGGACCAGGAGGGCGAATATCCCCCCGGAACGGCCGGAGTCCATCGTCACGGGCTTTCCCCCCGGGCCAGCTCGGGGCGTACCGCGGCGCTTCGGGCCAGCAGCCGCTCGGCAAATTCGAGGCGCTCCTCCAGTTGGGTCACCCGGGCCTGCACCTCCTCAAGCTCGCCCAGCCGTTGCTCCAGCTCGGCCACCCGCTCGGCCGTCATCTCACCGGTGCTGAGACCAGTAGAGGGTGGGGGGCCCTTCTGGCCCGACAAGCGGC
>DATECI010000384.1:0-3184 GCA_035286985.1 Gemmatimonadales bacterium | reverse complement strand
CCAGGCTTTGATGGAGTTGCTTCCCTGGTTCGTGGCCGCCTATCTGCTGGGGGCGATCCCGACCAGCTATCTCGTGGTCCGGCTGGTCCAGGGCCGGGACCTGCGCACCATGGGGAGCGGGAACCTGGGTGCGACCAATCTCTATCGCGTGTTAGGCTGGAAATATGCCCTACCGGTGGGTGCCTTCGACCTGGCCAAGGGGCTGGTGCCGGTGTCCCTCTTCGGACCCCGGGCTGGCGGGGGCGAGCTGGTGCCGCTCCTGCTCGGTATCGCAGCGGTGACCGGACACGTGTTTTCGGTGTTCGTGGGATTCCGGGGCGGCAAAGGTGTCGCGACCGGCGCGGGGGTGGTCTTGGGGCTGGCCCCCTGGGCATTCCTGGTGGCCCTGGTAATCTGGGTCATCGTGGTGGCAGCGACCGGGTACGTCTCGCTGGGCAGTATCATCGCCGCGCTGGTGCTACCCCCCGCGGTCTGGTGGCTTCACCCCGAGCGGCGCGCCCTGGTCTGGCTCTTTGCCTTGCTGGCCGCGATCGTGATCGGTCTGCATCGCGCCAACCTGGGCCGCCTGATCGCCGGGACCGAGCATCGGTTCCGGCGCCGGGCGCAGACCCCGGACCAGCCTTCCCCATGACCTCGGTCGGGGTGCTGGGAGCCGGGAGCTGGGCAACGGTGCTGGGTCACCACCTGGCGGGGCATGGGCACGACGTGATCCTATGGGCGCGCGATGCCGAGCTGGCCCGAGTCATCAACGAGCAGCATCGAAACCCGGCCTATCTGCCGGGTCGATCGCTGGCGCGCTCACTTCGCGCCGCGGCTGGCCCAAAGGAGGCGGTCGAGGGCCGTGAGGTATTGGTGTGTGCGGTGCCCTCCCAGGCGATGCGAGGAGCCCTCCAGGCCATCGGAGACTCGGCGGACGAGAGGGTAATCCTGGTCGGTGCCGCCAAGGGGATCGAAACCGAGACCCTCCTGCGGATGTCGGAAGTGGCAGAGGCAGTTCTGCCGGGCCGTCCCTATGTGGCGCTCAGTGGTCCCAGCTTTGCGCTGGAGCTGATCGATGGCCAGCCGACCGCGGTGGTCGCCGCCGCCCGCACCGCGTTCGCTGCGGCCCGGGTGCAAGACCTCTTTACCGCCGGGCCGCTCCGGGTCTACACCAGCGGCGACGTGGTCGGTACCGAGCTGGCGGGTGCCTTCAAGAACGTGATCGCGATCGCTGCGGGGATGTGCGATGGGCTCTCGCTCGGCAACAACCCCCGCGCGGCGCTGATTACCCGCGGCCTCGCGGAGATCGCCCGGCTGGGGGCTGCGCTCGGCGCCGACCCGCTGACGTTCTCCGGGCTGGCCGGGGTAGGCGACCTGGTGCTCACCACCTGCGGGAGCCTCTCCCGCAATCGAACCCTGGGTGTGGCTCTCGGAAGGGGAGAAACTCTGACCCAGTATCTCGGCCGGAACCGGGTAGTGGTGGAGGGGGTCCCGACCGCGCGGGTCGCGCTCCGCATGGCCAAAAGGGCCGGGGTCGAAATGCCGATCGCCGCCAAGGTCGCGGAATGCCTTTTCCACGGGAAGTCCCCCCGCCAGGCGATCACCGATCTGATGGAACGGCCCCCCAAGCCCGAGCAGTGGACATGACGCTGCCCCGACCGACCCAGGAGTTCTTCTCGATCGGCGAGGTCTGTGCCCTCACCGATCTCAAGCCCCATGTGTTGCGGTACTGGGAAAGCCAGTTCCGGTTCTTGAGCCCGGCCAAGAACCGTTCCGGCAACCGGGTCTACAAGAGCCGCGAGGTGGAGCTGATCATGCTGGTGAAGCACCTTTTGTACACCGAGAAGTACACCATCGAGGGAGCCCGCCAGCGGATCGAGCATTATCGCCGAAGCGGAGAGCTCAAGGGACAGGCCGCCCGTTCCGCGTCCCGGGCCACTCTCCGCGAAGTTCGGGAGCAGCTCGACCAGATCCTGAAGCTCCTCGACGGCGCCGCCCCGGACCAGCCCGACACGCCATGAACATCCTGGTGAGCAATGACGACGGCATCCTGTCTCCGGGAA
Source organism: Gemmatimonadales bacterium (assembly GCA_035286985.1). Classification (GTDB taxonomy): domain Bacteria; phylum Gemmatimonadota; class Gemmatimonadetes; order Gemmatimonadales; family GWC2-71-9; genus JABFSM01. Next base: position 1,142 of record DATECI010000384.1, on the reverse strand, counting down.
TCGGGGTATTGGCCGAGGCCTGCCGGGGGGTCGGGCAGGTCACCGTGGTCGCGCCGGACCGGGAACAGAGCGGAACCTCTCACTCGCTGACCCTCCACCGGCCGCTCCGGCCTCAGCGACGCCACGACGGTTCCTTCCAGGTGGACGGCACGCCGACCGACTGCGTCCTTCTTGGCGTCGAAATCCTGATGCCGGGAAAGCCCGACTTCGTCTTCTCAGGCGTCAACCTCGGGCCCAACATGGGCGAGGACGTGCTCTATTCGGGCACCGTTTCCGCGGCGATGGAAGCCGTAACGCTCGGCATTCCGGGAATTGCGATCTCCTTTGCCAGCCGGATAGCGGAGCAGCTGGCATCCTACGAGTCGGTCCTAGCCGGACTGGTTAGGCGGATCGTCACCGTCCCGGAGTTTCCCCGCAACATGCTACTCAACATCAACCTGCCGGACGTGGGTGGACCCGACGCGCGGGGGGTCAAGGTCACCAAGCTGGGGAGCCGCTACTTCTCGGAGAGCCTGACCCGAATGAAGGATCCCTGGGGGAAGGAAGTGTACTGGATCGGGGGAGGGGAGATCACCTGGACCGGCGACGCCGAGTCGGATCACCAGGCCGTGAAGGACGGTTACATCTCGATTACCCCGCTGCAGCTCGATCTCACCAGTTACGCCCTCTTCGAAACGGTGCGGGGATGGGCGTTGGAGGGCTAGGTCCTCCCGACGGCTACGGCGGCTACCGCGCTCAGCTCGTGGAAACCCTGCGCGAAAAGGGGATTCGCGATTTGGGCGTGCTACATGCCATCGCGACCGTGCCGCGCCATCCGTTCGTGGCCGAGGCCCTTCGTCACCGCGCCTACGAGGACGTGCCGCTCCCGATCGGCATGGGACAGACCATCTCCCAGCCCTACGTCCATGCCCGGAGCCTGGAGCTCCTCAAGCTCAAGGGAACCGACCGGGTGCTCGAGGTGGGGGCGGGATCCGGGTATCAAACCGCTCTGCTCGCCGCCCTCGCGAGCACCGTGCTGGCGGTGGAACGGGTGCCCGACCTAGCTCAGGGCGCCCGAGATGCGCTGGAAGCGGCCGGGGTGAGAAACGCCACGGTCGTAGTGGGTGATGGGACCCTGGGCTGGCGGGCCTATGCGCCGTTCG
>DATECI010000383.1:0-5574 GCA_035286985.1 Gemmatimonadales bacterium | reverse complement strand
TGGACATCATCGAAATCCGGCCCGGCCTGGCCACCGGTGCCGCCGTCGGGCAGGGGTCGGTGCCGACTCAGCTTTCGGTCGGCCGGGCCTTGACCGATCGGCTGTTCGTGACCGCGAATGCCGGGTTCTGCCTGGGAGGCGGGCAAGCGGCCTTCAGCGCCCGCAACCTGGGGGCCACCCTGGAATACCGCTTCCGGCCCAGCCTCCGGGGACAGCTTTCCGCCGAGCCGCTGCAGACCTGCCTGACCCGCGGGGTGGACGTCTTCGGAACCGCCCGACGGTACCAGTTCGGCGCCGAGCTGCGCTGGGATCGCGACTATTGAGTGGCGCGAGCCCTGCTCATCGTCAACCCGGTCGCGGCGCGCACCACGGCGCGCACTCCGGAGCGGGTGGCCCGGGTCCTAACCCGCGCCGGCTGGCAGGTGGATCTGGCCATGACGACCGCCCCCGGTGAGGCCCGGGAGCTGGCCCGCCAGGCAGTGGTTGCGGGGGTCGATACGGTCGTCGTTTGCGGGGGGGACGGAACCACCATGCAGGCCGCCGGGTCGCTGGTCGGCACCGAGGTGGCGCTCGGTCTCATTCCCAGAGGAACCGGAAACCTGCTGGCGGGCAACCTGCGGATCCCGAGCGATCCGGTGCGGGCCGCCCGAGTGCTGATCCGCGGGCGCCGCCGGCGCATCGATCTGGGCCGGGTCGAGCTGGCCGATGGGGTGCATTATTTCGGGGTGGCCTGCGGCGCCGGGGTGGACGCCTGGGTGATGGGGGAGACCGCCGCGCGCGAGAAGCGCCGGTGGGGGATGGGCGCCTACATGGCCACCACGGTGCGGGTGCTCCCCCGGCTGCGCAATACCCCCTGCACGGTGACGGTGGACGGCCAGATCTTGGAAACCGAGGCGGTCCTGGTGCTGATCATGAATTGCGGTGAGCTGATGCCTCCACTGGTGCGGATCCGACCCGAGATCAATCCGGAAGACGGAGTGTTGGATTTGGTGACCGTTGCGGCGGACTCTCCCTGGCAGGGCCTGCGGGGAGTGTTCCGGGTGATCCTGGACGGCTACCGGGAACGGATTCGGGAAACCCCCTATATCCGGTACGCCCGCGGTACCCGCTTCACGGTGGACGCGGCCGATCCCCTGCCGGTGCAATTCGACGGTGACCCGGCTGGGATGACACCCTTCACAGCCGAGGTCGTACCGCACGCTTTGACCGTCCTCACCAATTGACTACATTTTTGACAGATGACCGATTCCGTCCTGCTCATTCACGATGATCCCGGCTTACTCCGGACCCTGGGAACCCGGCTGGATCAGGGCGGGTGTGAGGTGCTCCGTGAGACCAGCGGGGAAACCGGGCTTCTCGCACTCGACAGAGTGCGGCCCGACGTCGTGTGTCTGGGGATCCATCTCGCCGAGCGCGCTCCGGATCTGGTGCAGCGGCTGGCCGCTCGGGAGGCACCGGTGCTGGCGTTCGGCCCCGGGGTCGAATCCGGGGCCGCGGCGCGGGTTATGAGCGCCGGGGCGGCGCGGGTGGTGGATCCGGGGGAGGACTGGGACCTCTTTGCGATGCTGGTCCGCCAGAGCGCGGCCGAGGGGCGCCGCCGCCGGCTGAGCGAGGTCCTGATCCGCGAGGGCTCGCCGCGGTTCGGGCTGGATTCGCTCGGCAGTTCCCCGGCGATGCGCCAGCTGGCCCACCAGATCAGTCTCCTGGCCCAAAACGAGCGGACTACCCTGCTGCTGCTGGGCGAAGCGGGCATCGGCAAAGCCTGGGTGGCGCGGCTCATCCACGATCGGGGCGCGCGCGCCAGCAAGCCGTTCTTCGAGGTCCGCCTCAGCGGCCATCCCCCCGCCTATCTCGAATCCATCATCTTCGGGCACGAGAAGGGGGCGTTCATCGAGGCCACCGAACGGCGCCACGGGCTGCTGGAGCTGGCCGACGGGGGCACCCTGCTGCTCCGGGAGATCGGAGAGCTTCCCGCCGAGCTGCAGCCCAAGCTGCTCCGGGTGCTGGAGACCAAGACCTTCCGGCGGATGGGGGGGACCCAGGACGTCGCGGTGGATACCCGGCTCATCGCGACGACCCGGCGCGACCTCACCCCCGACGTCGAGGCGGAGCGGTTTCAGAAGGACCTCTTCTATCGGCTGAGCGTGATGCCGTTCCCGCTTCCCGCGCTTCGGGAGCGGAGCAACGACGACCGACTGACCCTGATCACCGCAGTGCATCGGGAGGCCCGGGCGCTCTTCCCCGATGGTCCCCAGATCATCGCTCCCGAGACCATGGCTCGGCTTCAGGAGTATGGCTGGCCCGGCAACATCCGGGAAATGCGGCAGGTGCTCGAGCGGGCGATGTACCTGGCGCGGGGCCAGATTGCGATCGGGGTGGAGCATTTGCCGGGAGAGTTCCGGGCTCGCCCCGGGATCGGCGACCGCCGCCACACCCCGATGAGCCTCGACGATCTGGAGCACCAGCACATCGACCGGACCCTGCGGTATCACGGCGGCAATCGGACCCGCGCCGCCAAGGAGCTGGGCATCTCGCGGGCCACCCTGATCAACAAGATCAAGCTGTACTCGATCACTGCCTAGGCCTTTCGATGTCCGCTCCGCAAAAACCTCCCGCCACTGACGCAATGATCTGCCGGGCCTGCGGCCGCGAAGAGCGGGCCTCCGAGGGATATCCGTGCGCCCGCTGTGGCACGTTCATCTGCGTCATCTGCACCTTCCGCGGCGTCGAGCTGTGCCGGAACTGCGCCGCCGAAACGGAAAGCGGGGCGTGAAGCGCAAGCTCGTCCTCTTCGACATTGACGGCACCATCCTGTTGAGCGCCGGCGCGGGGCGGCGGTCCATCCTCGCGGCGGTCGCGGGTCAGGTGGAGTTTCCCGACCGCCTCGGGACGATCCGCTTTGACGGCAAGACCGATCCCCAGATCGTGGTGGAGTTGCTCGCCGGGGCCGGCCTTCCGGATCCGGCCCAGGCGGAACGGGTCGCCGCGGTGCTCGACCGCTACGTGGCGCATCTCGAGCAGGACCTCGCGGTCCATGGGCATCTCTCGCGGCTCATGCCGGGCATTCCGGCATTGCTCGATGCGCTCGAAGCCGACGGCGGGGTGCTGCTCGGGCTCCTGACCGGCAACGTCATGACCGGGGCCCGGCTCAAGCTGCGTGCGGCCGGGCTCGACCCGGACCGGTTCCGGGTCGGCGCCTTCGGCTCCGATCACGCCGAGCGGCTGGCGCTTCCCCCGATCGCGGCGCTTCGAGCCGAGCCGTTTTTCGGACGTCGTCCGCAAGGGCGCGAGGTCGTTATCATCGGCGACACCCCGGCCGATGTGCACTGCGCTGCCTCCATCGGGGCGCGAACCATCGGTGTGGCCACGGGCGGGTTCGGGGTCGAGGAGCTGCGGGCCGCGGGCGCCGAGGCGGTCTTCCTCGATTTCTCCGATACCGTGAGCGCGCTGGAGGCCATTCTATCCTAGAGCAGGAACTCAAGGCGGTCGTGCCCGATCCGGAACAGGTGCGGCATCGGCTCCTTGACGCCGGTGCCCGGGCCGGGTTTCGCGGCCTGATGGTAGATCGTCGCTATGATCGGGGTGGTGCGATGCTGGTCCGCGACGAGGTCTTACGACTCCGGGAATTCCACTCCGAGGACGGGCGGGTCGAGACCAGGCTTTCCTGGAAAGGCCCGACCGAGATCACCCCCGAGGGGTACAAGAGCCGGAAGGAACTGGAGTACGGGATGCGATGCCCGGACGGGGAAGGCGGGCCGGCGTTGCTCGATGCCCTGGGGTTCGAGGAGATCCAGCGGATCGAGCGCTACATCGAGTACTACCGGATGGGCAGCGCCGACGTCCGGCTCGAGTGGTACCCGCGGATGGATGTTCTGGTGGAGGTAGAGGGCGACCCAGCGGGGATCGAAGCGGCACTCGGGGCGATGGGTCTCCCCCGCGAGGCGTATTCGGCGGAGCCGCTCCCCATCTTCGCCGCACGCTTTGCCGAGCGCACCGGAATTCCTCCCGCGCTCTGCCTCGGGGCCCTGGGAGAGGAGTCTCCCTCCTGGGAAGCCCGGTGACCCGCAATCCTTCCCCCGACCTCGCCGCTGGCGCGACCGCCGAGCTCGGTCCATTACTCGGCCGGCTCGCCTCACCGCCGGATCACCCTTCTCCCGGCGAATCGCTCCTCTCCCGGGTACGCCTCGATTTGCTGACTGGAATATTCGAGCGCGCCGGCTGGCTCGCCGTCTGGGAGCGGGCCGTGGCCTCGGCCGAGCAGACGATCTCCGGGGAGATCGAGGTCCGGCTGCGCGATGCGGCCCGGGCTTCCCGATACCCCGCGCGCCGGCTTCGGGAGGAACTGCCGACGGCGGAGGATCGGGAGCTCTTCGGGGCACGACTCTCGGCCGCCGGCATCGGATATGAGGACGCGGTGGCTCGACTCGAGCAGGGCCGGGCGGTGATCGATGAGCAGCTTCGCCGGATGTGCGGCGAGCTCGAGGCCGGGTGGGAACGGCTCGTCGCCACCGCGGACCAAGAGCTGGCCCGAGGGGATCTGCGCTCGGCCCGAATTCACGCCTGGCGGCGGCCCTGGAGCCCGCTCCTGATCGGAGGGGGTACCCTGGTCGGGATGGCGATCTGGCTCGGCCTCGTCCTCGGGGGATATCTCGACTCACCGTCCTGGCTTCGGCCCCTGGCTGACTGGTTCTGGAGCCGGTAATGCCGGTGCTCGGCGTGGGCATTGACCTGGTGGACGTGAGCGAAGCGCAGCGGTTGCTGGAGCGCTGGGGCGACCGGCTCATGCGCCGGGTCCTGACCGATCCGGAACGAGCCTACATCTCCCGCTTTGCCCATCCGGCCAAGTACCTCGCGGTCCGGCTGGCCGCCAAGGAAGCGGTGTACAAGGCCCTGCAGAACCTTCCCGGTGCCAGAGCAATCGGCTGGCGCGAGATCGAGGTGGAACGGGGCGAGGACGGGCGCCCCACGGTTCGGCTTCACGGGGTTGCCGCGCGGGTCAGCGAAGCCAGCAACCGGGTACGGATCGCCCTCTCTCTTTCCCATACTGAGCGGACCGCCGGTGCCGTCGCGGTGGTCGAAACCGATTGATCCATATCGGCTTGGAATCCCGGAAGATCTAGTCTACTTTCCCTTTTTCATGCCTTATCTCGCCTGCTTGATTGGGTTGTGGCTGCCGGTGGCAGGGGCCGCAGCTCAGGATGTGGCGGCTGTCCGCCGGCTGGCTGCCACGGCCAATCTTGCCGCGGAGGAGTACCGGCTCGGCGTTCAGGGCGGCCGGGTGATTGCCGAGCCGGAAGTGGAGGAAGCCCGGCTCTTTCTGGCTGAGGCGCGCCGCAACGCATTGCGGCTTCCGGCGGGGCATGCGGAGCAGGCCACTGCGGCGCTGGACCGGCTCGTGGCGATGGTCGAGCGGGTGGCGGACCCGGACTCGGTGGAGCGAGGGGTAGCGCAGCTCGTGGAGGGCCTGGCCCGGGACCTCGACATCACCCTCGACGAGGTTCCCGTCGAGTTGCCATCGCTGGCGCGGGGCCGGGAAGTGTATCAGGCGAGTTGCGCCTCGTGTCACGGCTCGTC
>DATECI010000382.1:0-3039 GCA_035286985.1 Gemmatimonadales bacterium | reverse complement strand
GCCCCCGCGCCCCCCCCCACTCCCGGGCCCAGCGCTCCGCATCGCCCGGCGCCGCGGTGAGCCGGACCTCGAGGTCCGGGAGCTTCCCCCGCAGAATCGGCTCCACCCGGCGCCACACCGTCGCCCCGCGGCCGGCCGCGGCCGTGGGATTGACGATGGCAAGCGCTCGGATACCTGCCACCCCAGCTCCCGAGCTCCCTAGCTCCCGAGCTCCCGAGCTCCCTGCTCCAAATCCAACAGGAACTGCTTCCGCCAGAGTCCGCCACCGTAGCCCCGCAGCTGGCCGTTCTTCTGAATGACCCGGTGACACGGAACGATGATCGGGATCCGGTTCTTGCCGTTTGCCAGCCCCACGGCGCGCTGCGCCCCCGGGCGGCCGATTCGCTCCGCCAGCCCTGCGTACGAGAGAGTCGCCCCATAGGGAATCCGGAGCAGCTCCTGCCACACCTGCTCCTGGAACGGCGTGCCCCGGAGGTCGAGGGGCACCTCGAACGATTGCCGCCGGCCGGCGAAGTACTCCTCCAGTTCTCGGGCAGTCTGTTGGATCCAGCGGCTCGCGCCGGGAATCACCGGCTGCCCGTACCATCGGATGAGGTCGGCCGCCTGGGTGGCGAGCTTCTTCCGGTCCGCGAATTCCAGCATGCAGAGCCCCCGCTCCGTCGCTGCCGCCAGCAGCGAGCCCAGCGGGCTGGACAACAGCGTGGCGACGATCGGAGTCGTCCCTCGGGCCGCAGCGGGGGTCGTCCCGAACAGCCGCTTGAAGGCGTCCCGGAACCCGCTGTCGGACTCGAACCCGCTGTCGAACCCGGTCGGCGTGACGGGGCCACCCGTCTGGAGGCGGTCGAGCGCGAAGCCGAGCCGCCGGGCCCGGGCGTATCCGTGCAGCGTCATGCCGAACCTCCGGAGGAAGTACCGACGGGCGGTGGCAGGAGGGATCCCCATGTCGCGGAGCATGCCATCGGTCAGGCGCCGGGCCGGATTGGCGTGGAGCGCCTCGAGCACCCGGCTCGCCCAGGCCGGATGCTCTCCGGGGCGCTCGAGCGGACGGCACCGCAAGCAGGGACGGTACCCCGCTGCGAGCGCGAGCTCGGCTCGGGGAAAGAACTCCACGTTTTCGACTTTCGGCTTCCGGGCCGGACAAGTCGGGCGGCAGAAGATCCGTGTCGTCCGGATGCCGGCTACGAAAAGCCCATCATACGACGCATCGCGCGCCACCAGCGCCCGGTAGAGCTCAGGCGGTCGCGGCGATCGGGAGGAAGTGGAAACGAGGGGTGCGGCCATGGCACCAATCTAGGCCCGCTGGGAATTGCCGCCACCGATTCCTGCACACCGAATTCGCGGCCTCCGGCTCTGGCTCGACCGCCCGGTCCGGCGTAAGCTTCAGGCCGTCGTAGCCCCCTCCTTCGGCCCGGAGCGACCATGCGGGTCCTGCCGCTGGATTGGCTCATCGTTATCGTCGCACTCAGCCTCTCCTTCGTTCCGGCCCTGTTGCTGGCCCGGCGGGCCGGTCAGAGTACCGCTGAGTTCTTTACCTCCGGCCGCGCGGCGCCATGGTGGCTGATCGGCGTTTCCATGGTGGCGACGACCTTCAGCACCGATACCCCGAACCTGGTCACCAATCTGGTCCGGGAAAAAGGCGTCGCCAACAACTGGCAATGGTGGGCGTTCCTGCTCACCGGAATGGCGACCGTGTTCTTCTATGCCCGGCTCTGGCGCCGCTCCCGGGCCCTCACCGACCTCGAGTTCTACGAGATTCGCTACGCCGGCCGTGCGGCGACGGTGGTCCGGGGATTTCGGGCGGTGTACCTCGGCCTCGTGTTCAACTGCGTCATTATCGCCTCGGTCAATCTCGCCGCCGCCAAGATCGCCAACGTGATGCTGGGTTGGCCGATGGGGAAGACGCTGCTCGTCTGCGCCGTGCTCAACGTGGCCTTCGCGGCGACCTCCGGCCTCTGGGGCGTGCTGGTCACCGATTTCATCCAGTTCGGGATTGCGATGACCGGCTCCGTGGCGGCCGCTTACTTCGCCCTCCAGCAGCCGGAAGTGGGCGGATTCGCGGGACTGGTCTCCCGGGTCGACCCGGCCACGCTGCGCCTGCTGCCGGATTTCGGCGACTGGGGCATGACGCTCTCGGTGCTGGTCATTCCCCTCACCGTGCAATGGTGGTCGGTCTGGTATCCCGGGGCCGAGCCGGGAGGCGGGAGTTACATCGCCCAGCGGATGCTCGCCGCCCGGAGCGAGCGGGACGCTCTGGCCGGGACGCTCCTGTTCAATGTGGCCCACTACGCCCTCCGCTCCTGGCCCTGGATCATCGTGGCACTGGCGTCCATTCTGGTTTATCCCAGTCTCTCCGATATCGCCCGCACCTTCCCCTACGTGGATCCCCGGCTGATCGGACACGACATGGCCTACCCTGCCATGCTGCGGTTCCTGCCAGCCGGATTCATGGGATTGATGATCGCCGGCTTGCTCGCTGCCTATATCTCGACCATTTCCACCCAGCTCAACTGGGGCACTTCGTACCTGGTCCACGACTGCTATCGCCGCTTGATCCGCCCCGGGGCGGAAGAATCTCACTATGTCGACGTCAGCTATGTGACCACCGCGCTGCTCATGCTGGTCGCCGCGATCCTCACGTTCGCGCTCCAAACCGCCCGGGAGACCTTCGATCTCCTCCTCTCGGTCGGCGCCGGGACCGGGCTCCTGTACCTGCTCCGTTGGTTTTGGTGGCGGATCAACGCCTGGAGCGAGATCGCGGCGATGGCCAGCTCCTTCCTCATTGCCCTGGCTTTCTTCATAACCCGCAAGGGCGGCGTCGAGATCCCCTCCCACGTGTCCCTCCTCGGGACCGTCGCCGCCACCACCGTGGTCTGGATCACGGTGACCCTGCTCACCCGACCGGCCGAATCCGGGACGCTGCTGCGTTTCTATCAACTGGTGCGTCCCGCCGGTCCCGGCTGGAAGCCGGTCGCCGCCTTGGCGGGTCCCTTGGCCGCCCGGCCAGACTCGCTGACTCAGTCGCTGCTTGGTTGGGTGGTC
>DATECI010000381.1:0-14218 GCA_035286985.1 Gemmatimonadales bacterium | reverse complement strand
CCTGCTGGTGGTGCGGGGGCCAAGCGGACCCGCCGCGCTGGTGCGGTTGATCACGCCGGGAACTCTGGTGCTGCAGACCGCGGATGGCACCGGGCTGGATCGGGTAGTGGCCTACGAGGGTCCGTCGGTCGCGGCACTCATGCCGGAGGATGCCGCGCGGTTCCTTCACGATCCGGCCGGCGGCCGCGAGCCCTGGCAGCGGCTCACGGTGGCGCACCTCCCCACTCCGGATCCTCCCCGACGAGCCCTCGGGGGACAGAGCGGATGGCAGATGGCGGAGGACCTCCGTCAGCTCACCATGCTGGCCCAGACCCCGTTCGTCATTCCCGACGGGCGGGGCAGTTCGGGGGCGCCCGCCGTGGGTGGCGCCGACGCGGTGGACCGGCTGGCGGCGTGGCTCCTGAACAGCGCCGACCCACCGGCTGCCTGAGAACATTCGGAGACCGCAGATGATCCTGCAGGCGGTGTTGATCCTGGGGGGAATCGGCCTCGTGTTTGGGGTGTGCATCGCGCTCGCCAACCGGCGGCTCTGGGTGTGGGAAGATCCCCGCATCGACGCGGTGGCGGGCATGCTGCCCAACGTGAATTGCGGAGCTTGCGGGCTGCCGGGGTGCCGGGCGTTCGCGGAGCAAACGGTCGAGGGAAAGATCGCGCCGGCGGAGTGCACCGTCGCCGACGCCGGCGTACGTCAGGCCATTGCCGACTACCTCGGGGTGGACGCGGGCCAGGCGGTGAAGCGGGTGGCGCGGCTTCTCTGTGCCGGCGGATCGGACGTGGCTCCGGCTCGGGCGGAATACCGGGGACTCGCCACCTGCGCCGCGGCCGCCGCGGTGGCAGGGGGTGGGAAAGGCTGCACCTGGGGTTGTCTGGGCCTGGCCGACTGCGAGCGGGCCTGCGACTTCGAGGCGATCGTGATGGGCGAGACCGGGCTTCCGGTCGTCATTCCCGAGAAGTGCACCGCCTGCGGTGACTGCGTGGACGCCTGCCCCAAGGAACTCTTCGTGGTGCTCCCGCTGGAGTATCCCCTGCTGGTGCAGTGCCGCAACTTGGTCGGCGGGGACGCGGCGCTGGAGCAATGCCGAGTGGCGTGCAACGCCTGTGGCAAGTGTGTGCAGGATGCCGCCCCGGGACTGATCAGCGTGGCGAGCGGAGTAGCGGTGGTGGACTACGGCAGGATCGGCGAGGCGACGGCGGCCGCCGTGGCCCGCTGCCCGACCGGTGCGATTGTCTGGCTCGCCGGCGGCGCCCAGTTCGAGCAGACCCCGGCCCTGGCCCAGCGTGAGGCGGCATGAGACTTCGCAAGCGGGACCCTTTGCGGAAGGAGACCACGGCGGCGGCGCCTTATCCGGGGGTGCTGCAGGCGTTGGATGGCAGCGCCGCGGTGGTGGCGATGGAGACCGCCGCCTCGGAGGCAGCAGGGGCCTATCCCATCACCCCATCCACCCAGATGGGCGAGGGGTGGGCCGTGGCGGTGGCGGAGGGGAAGCGCAACGTGAACGGCCGCAGGCTGCTCTTCTTCGAGCCCGAGGGCGAGCACGCCGCGGCAGCGGTCGCCGCGGGAATGTCGATGGCCGGGCTCCGGGCCACGAATTTCTCGAGCGGCCAGGGCGTGGTCTACATGCACGAGTCGCTCTACCCGGCGGTGGGCAAGCGGCTTACCTATGTGCTCAACGTGGCCGCGCGGGCGCTCACCAAGCAGTCGCTCAACGTCCATGCCGGCCACGACGATTATCACGCCGTGGACGACACCGGCTTCTTCCAGCTGTTCGGCAAGGACGTGCAGGAAATCGCCGACCTCACCCTCATTGCCCACCGGATTGCCGAGCTCTCCCTCACCCCGGGGATTTGCGCCCAGGACGGCTTCCTCACCAGCCACGTGATCGAGTCGCTCCGGCTCCCGGAGCGGGAGCTGATCAAAGCCTATCTGGGTGATCCCGCGGACCTCATCGACTCACCCACGCCGGCCCAACGGATGGTGTTCGGGGCGAAGCGCCGGCGCATTCCCGAAATGTTCGACCTCGATTACCCGGCGATGCTGGGGGTGGTCCAGAACCAGGAGAGCTACGCCCAGGGGGTAGCCGCGCAGCGGCCGTTCTACTTCGACCATGTCCGGGAGCTGGCCGACCGGGCCTTCGAGGAGTACGCCGCGCTGACCGGCCGGCGCTACACCCGCGCCATGGGTTACCGGGTCGAAGACGCCGAGTGGGTCATCGTCGGCCAGGGCTCAGTGGTGCCCAACGCGGAAGCGGTGGCCGATCATCTGCGGGAGACCCGCGGCCTCAAGGTCGGAGTCGTCAACCTCGTGATGTTCCGGCCCTTCCCGGCGGATTTGATCGCGGGACTACTCGCGGGGAAGAAGGGGGTGACGGTGCTCGAGCGCACCGATCAACCCCTGGCGGTGGATCTGCCGCTGCTCCGGGAGATCCGCGCCGCGATGTCGAAGGGAGTGGAGAACGGCCGAGCCCCTTCGAGAGCCGGATCCCCTATCCCGCACCAGGGCATCCCAGCGCTCGGGCCGGAGCAGGTGCCCGATTTCTTCTCCGGTTGCTTCGGTCTCGGCAGTCGAGATCTCCAACCCGGCGACCTCATCGCCGCGGTGGAGAATATGCTGCCCGGCCATCCCCGGCGGCGCCAGTTCTACCTGGGGATCGAGTTCATCCGGCCGGACACCCGGGTGCCCAAGCTGGAGATCTGGCAGAACCAGCTGGTGGACGACTATCCCGAGCTCCCCGCGCTGGCGCTTCGATCCGCCGGAGAGGTAAACCTGCTCCCCAAGGGTTCGACCGCGGTGCGGATCCATTCGGTGGGCGGCTGGGGCGCCATCACGATGGGCAAGAACCTCGCGATGACCGCCTTCGAGCTTCTGGGGCTCCACATCAAGGCCAATCCCAAGTACGGCTCGGAGAAGAAGGGACAGCCAACCACCTTCTATGCGGTGCTGGCCCGGGAGCCGGTCCGACTCAATTGCGAGCTGCGGCAGGTCAACGTCGTCCTTTCCCCCGATCCGAACGTGTTCCACCACAGCGATCCGCTGGCTGGTCTCGCCGATGGCGGGGTGTTCGTGATCCAGAGCGATCTCGCTCCGGAGGCGCTATGGCAGTCTCTGCCGGGCAGTGCCCGCCATGCGATCCGGCAGCGCAAGGTCCGGCTGTACGCGCTGGACGCCTTCGCCATCGCGATGAAGGAGGCGTCCGATGCCGAGCTGCGCTATCGGATGCAGGGTGCGGCCTTCCTGGGAGCGTTTTTCCGGACCTCCCCGCTGCTGGGGAGTGAAGGAGTATCGGAAGCGACGCTGTTCGAGGGGATCCGGGTCCAGTTCCAGAAGAAATTCGGCGCCAAGGGTGAACGGGTCGTGGAGGACAACCTGCGGGTGATTCGGCGCGGCTACGATGAAGTGAGGGAAGTCCTCCCCGCTCTCCCGGATCCAGCCGAGCCGCCGGGCGCGGTTCCCCGGCTGCCCCCGCTGCTGGACGTGGCAAACGCGGAGCCCGGCATGGGGAATCCAGGGCGATTCTGGGAGCAGGTCTGCGCCCTGTGCCAGCTGGGCCAGGACGGGATCGCCGATCCGTTCGCCGCAATCAGCGCGATGCCCGCTGCCACCGGTGCGGTTCGCGACATGAGCGGGGTGCGACTCGAGGTGCCGGACTTTGTCGCAGCCAACTGCACCGGATGCGCCCAGTGCTGGATCCAGTGTCCCGACTCGGCCATCCCCGGCCTGGTCAGCAGCGTGGAGGATGTGTTGCAAGCGGCCGCAGCCGAGGCCGCCGCGAACGGCACCCCGGTGGAGCGGCTCCGTCCGGTGCTCAAGCCCTGGGGCCGCGAGGTTCGGCGGCTGCTCGACAAGGAGCCCGCGGTCCCGCTCGCCGAGGTATGGCCTCGGGCCTATCGCAGCGTGGTGGGGAAGCTGGGCTGGGATCCAGCGCGGCAGGAGGCGGCGGACGGGGAATTCGCGGCGATCCAGCCTCGGCTGGCGGAATTCCCGCTGGCCCGCACCAAGCCCTTCTACGACGCGGTCGAGGCACGGGAGAAGGGAGCCGGCGGGCTGCTCTCCATCACCGTCAATCCCGAGGCGTGTAAGGGGTGCAATCTGTGCGTCGAAGTGTGCCCCGACGGGGCCCTGGTCACCATCAAGCAGGACGAGGCGGCCCTGGCCCGCCTGCGGCGCAACTGGAGCCTGTGGAATCGGCTGCCCGATACCGCTGACCGCTTCGTGAACGTGTCCGACCTCGATGAGGGTATCGGGGTACTCTCCTCGCTGCTGCTGCGGAAGCAGACCTACCGGATGATGGTTGGGGGCGACGGGGCGTGCATGGGGTGCGGCGAGAAGACCGCCGTGCACCTCATCGTCTCGGCCATTCACGCCAGCATGCTGCCGCGAGTGGCGCGCGAAGTGGAGCGGCTGGAGCGGCTGATCGAGGCCATCGATCGCCAGGCCCGCGAGCTGCTCGGCGCCGCCGCCGACCTCGACGCGGCCGCTGTGGCCAAGGACGCCGTCGCGATCCCGGTGGAACCGGGCCGGCGGGCCCGGCTCGAGCTGCTCAATCGGACCCTGCACCAGCTCCGGGACCTCAAATGGCGCTACGTCGAGGGTCCCAGTGGAAAGGGCCGGGCCGTGCTGGGTATGGCCAACAGCACCGGCTGTTCCTCGGTGTGGGGAAGCACCTACCCCTACAACCCGTACCCGTTCCCCTGGGTCAACCACTTGTTCCAGGATTCCCCCTCGATCGCGATCGGACTGTTCGAGGCTCAGATGCGGAAGATGGCCGATGGGTTTGCCGCGATTCGCCGGGCCGAGCTTCTCCGGGACGGCCAATACGATGAAGCGACTCAGGCAAAGGAGCCGGCCGATCTCGACTGGCAGAGCTTCACCGACGAAGAATTCGCGCTCTGTCCCCCCATCATCGCGATGGGCGGCGACGGGGCGATGCTCGACATCGGATTCCAAAACCTCTCCCGGCTCCTGGCCTCGGGGAAACCCATCCGGGTCGTGGTGCTGGACACGCAGGTGTACTCCAACACGGGCGGCCAGGCCTGCACTTCCGGCTACACCGGCCAAGTTGCCGACATGTCGGACTACGGCAAGGCGCAGCACGGCAAGACCGAGGTGCGGAAGGAGCTTGCCCTCATCGCGATCGCGCATCGGGGGGCGTACGTCCACCAATCGTCCCAGGCGGCGGCATCGCACCTGCTGGCCGGGGTGCTCAAGGGACTGCACCAGCGGCGGCCGGCCGTCTTCAACATCTACACTCCCTGCCCGGTGGAGCACGGACTTGCGGATGACTGGGCCCAACATGCCGCCCGCCTCGCGCTGGAAAGCAGGGCCTTCCCCTTCCTCACCTATGACCCGGACGCCGGCCCCAGCTTTGCCGATTGCTTGAGCCTGGAGGGAAATCCCTCCCTCGAAGCGGCATGGCCCGAGTACTCACTCCGCTATCTGGATGACACCGGGATGGAGCAGACCCTCGAGATCCCGCTCACCATCGCCGACTGGGCCGCTACCGAAACCCGGTTCAAGCAGCATTTCGCCGAGGTGCCGCCGGCAGAGTGGACCGAGGTGATGACGCCGTTCCACGAATTCCTGACGCTCTCCCCGGCCGAACGCGAGGGACGGGTCCCCTTCATCCACGCGGTGGGCCAGGACCGGCGGCTCCGGCGGATCCGGGTGGCATCGGAGATCGTGGGCCTGGCCGAGGAGCGGTTGGGTTTCTGGTCGCAGCTGCGCCAACTGGCCGGTCTGGAAGTCGGGCCCACGGTCCGCGACAGCGTCGCGGGAGAGCTCGAGGCGGAATTCTCGCGCCGGGCGGGCCAACTGGAGGCGGAGTACCAGGCCAAGCTGACCGAGCTCACCCGGGCCTATCCTGCCCGCCTGGCACGTCGCCTGGCGGAGGGACTGCTCCGCCACGCGGGCAGTTCGGCGGCGGTGACGGAGTTGCTCGCGAGCCTCCCGGCAGCACCGGCCTCTGCCAACGGACCGCCGCAGGTGGTTGGGGCTGGCATTCCGGCAGCGCCGCCCTCCATGGAATCCGGACCTGCGGCACCGGCCGCCCCTGCGGCTGCTCCCGTCGCCCCGGCGGCGGCAACGGTTACCGCTCCAGCCTCCGAGACCGAGGAAGCACTCGCGCTCGAGGCTTACATCGATTCGGAGCGTTGCACCACCTGCGACGAGTGCACCAACCTGAACAAGCGGATGTTCGCCTACAACGCCAACAAACAGGCGTACATCAAGGACCTGACGGCCGGCACCTTCCAGCAGCTGGTAATCGCCGCCGAGCGGTGCCCGGTGGCGATCATCCACCCGGGCACACCGCTCAACCCGAAGGAGAAGGACCTCGCCAAGTGGGTCAAGCGCGCGGAGAAGTTCGGGTGAGCTTTCGTCACGGCATCCATCCTCCGGAGGCCAAAGAGCTCACCCGCGCGCTCCCGATTCGCCGGATGCCGTTCCCCGACGAGGTGGTGCTGCCGCTCCGACAACACGCGGGCAAGCCGGCGCGGCTTTGCGTCAAGGTGGGCGACCACGTGGAGCGGGGCGACAAGGTCGGCGAAGCGGACGGCTTCGTGTCGGTTCCGATCCATGCGTCGGCGGCCGGCACCGTGGCAGCGGTGGAATGGTGGCCTCATCCCGATGGCAGCATGGCGGAGTCGGTACGGCTCAGGGTGGACCGGTTCGCTCCCCAGGTGGCCCGGCCCCGGCTGGTGCCCCATTGGGAAGGGCTCACCCCAGCCCAGGTCGTGGCCGCGGTTCAGGAGGCCGGCGTGGTAGGGCTGGGCGGGGCCGCCTTCCCCACCCACGTCAAGCTGGCGCCACCCAAGGACCTCACGGTGCACACCCTGATCATCAACGGCGCCGAGTGCGAGCCCTACCTCACCTCCGACCACCGGATCATGGTCGAGTTCCCGGAGCGAGTGCATTTCGGGATCCGGGTGATGCTGCATGCGATGAATGCGAAGCGTTGTGTGATCGGGGTCGAGAAGAACAAGCCCGACGCCATAGCGGCGCTCCAGGCCACGATCCCTCCAGACCTGGACGTCCGCGTCCTTCCCCTCACGGTGAAGTACCCACAGGGCGCCGAGAAGATGCTGGTCAAGTCCGTGGCGGGCGTGGAGGTCCCCTCCGGAAAGCTCCCGGTGACGGTGGGAGTGGTGGTCCAGAATGTCGGGTCCGTCGCGGCGATTGCCGAAGTCTTCGAGACCGGCTTGCCGCTGATCGAGCGCATCGTCACCGTGTCGGGGCACGGCCTCCGGCGGCCGGCGAACCTGATCGTGCCGGTGGGTACCAAACTCAAGGATGTGCTGGCTCAGTGCGACGGGGTCAGCCCGGAAGCTGCTGAGGTGATTGTCGGCGGGCCGATGATGGGGCTGGCCCAGGCCAACCTCGATGCGCCGGTCATCAAGGGGACGACCGGAATCGTGGTGTTGACCGGGCGGGAAACGCGGGGTGTGGCGATATACCCATGCATTCATTGTGGCCGCTGCCTCGATGCCTGTCCGGTCTTCCTCAACCCGTCGCTGCTCGGCGACCTGGCCCGGACGAACCGGTATGAGGAGATGGCGGCGCACCACCTGGCCGACTGCATGCTGTGCGGCTCCTGCGCCTACGTCTGCCCATCGAACATTCCCCTTTCCCAGATGTTCCAGGCAGGGAAGGTCGCGCTCCGGCGGCAATTGGCGGGGGCGGCATGACGGGTCCGCACCTGGTGGTCACCGCCTCGCCGCACCTCGGGGCTGGCGACACCACGCCGAGGATCATGTGGCAGGTGGTGGCGAGTCTTCTTCCGGTCATCGCGGCGGCGGCGTGGTTCTTCGGGGTGAGCGCCCTGCTGGTGATTACGGCCTCCGTTGCCGGGGCGGTGATCGCGGAGCGGGTCTTGGGGCGGGAGGGCACGGTTGCCGACGGTTCGGCGATCCTCACCGGACTGCTGTTGGGACTCACCCTGCCGGCCGGGCTCCCGCTCTGGATGGCCTTCCTCGGCGGCGGGTTCGGGATCGGACTGGGCAAGCTGGTCTTCGGTGGGCTGGGTTACAACGTGTTCAACCCCGCGCTCGTGGGTCGAGCCTTTCTGCAGGCGGCGTTTCCCGTGGCGATTACCACCTGGCCGGTCACGGGCGGCCGGTTCTGGACCCTCCGAGGTGACAACTTCGCCCTTCCCGGCTGGCGGGCTGCGACCGACGCCGTAACCGCTGCCACGCCGCTCGGATTGCAGAAATTCGAAGGGAAAGGCACTCCGCTCCGAGAGCTGCTCGTCGGCAACACCGGCGGCTCCCTGGGAGAAACCGCCGCGATCGTCATTCTGCTCTGCGGCGCCTATCTGGCCTGGCGCGGTTATCTCAACTGGCGGATTCCGTCCGGCATCTTCCTCACCGTGGCGGTTCTGAGCGCAACGCTGCATGGCTTCGACGCCCGTCTTCCCGACGCGCCCTTCATGCTGTTTTCGGGAGGGCTGGTGCTGGGGGCAGTGTACATGGCAACCGACATGGTCACCGCACCGGTCACCAATGCCGGCCGCTGGCTCTATGCCGCCGGGATCGGAGTGCTGGTGGTGGTGATCCGGATCTGGGGTGGCCTGCCCGAGGGGGTCATGTACGCAATCCTCCTGATGAACGCCTTGGTCCCGCTGTGCAATCGGGCCACCCAGCCACGGGTGTTCGGCACCGGAGCCAGGCAGCCGGGGGCGGCCGGCGGGGCGATCCAATGACTACCGCTCACGCCCATCCGTCACCGGCCGCAAGCGCGCCAGGATCGGGCACGCCGAGCTGGCGCCTGCTCACCATCCTGAGCCTCTCGGGGGCCCTGGCCGGGGGTTTGATCGTCTCGGCTTATCGGGCCACCCTTCCGCCGATCGAAGCCCATCGGGCCGCCCGGGTGGAGGCGGCGATCCGGGAAGTCCTCAAGCTGCCGGCCCGTTGGGACACCCTCTACCTGGACCGCGGGGCGCTGACCAAGCGGCTGCCCGACGGGGCCAACCCCAAGGCCGTGGAGCGGGTGTTCCTCGGATTCGATTCCAATGGCAACCCGGTGGGCGCCGCCATCACCGCGGGGCGGCCCGGATTCGCGGACATCATCAATCTCATTTTCGGCCTCGACCCGACCAGCGGCACCCTGCTCGGCATGAAGGTGTTGACCAGCAAGGAAACTCCGGGTCTGGGCGACAAGATCTACCGCGATTCCGGATTCGTCCGCCAGTTCCGGGGTGCTGTGGCGCCGCTCAAAGGCGTCAAGGACGTGAGCGGAAAGAGCCAGTCCGAGGTCGCGGTCATCACCGGGGCCACCATCTCGTCCCGCACCGTCATCCGGATCATCAACGAGGCCACGGCGCGCTGGCAACCGCTGCTCCAAGCCTACCGCGCCAAGGCGACCCCGTGACCCCGCCCATGGCGGCTGCCCCGGCCGCATCCCTCGAGGACCTCACCCGCGGACTCTGGCGGGAGAATCCGGTGCTGGTCCAGATGCTGGGCCTCTGCCCCACGCTCGCCGTTACCAACTCGGTCGCCAATGGAATCGCCATGGGGGTGGCAACGCTGTTTGTCCTCTTGGGCTCGAACGTCCTGGTTGCCTCGCTCCGGACAGTGATTCCCAAGGAAGTGCGAATCACATCCTACATCCTGATCATCGCGACCTTCGTGACCACCGCCGATTTCACGCTGGAGGCGCTGGTCCCACGGATCCACGCGGCGCTGGGCCCGTTCGTCGCGCTCATCGTGGTCAATTGCATCATCCTGGGCCGGGCGGAGGCCTTCGCGTCCCGGGTCTCGGTGCGGCGGGCCGCGCTCGATGCCATCGGGATGGGCACCGGCTTCACGATGGTCCTCCTCATGATGAGCGGGGTGCGGGAAGTCCTGGGCAGCGGGACCCTCCTGGGAATGGCGCTCTTCGGAGGTCGGTTCGAGCCCTGGGTCATCATGGTGCTGCCCCCCGGCGGGTTCCTGACCCTGGGCATCTTCCTGCTGCTCCTGGCCTGGCGGGCTGAGCGGCGCCAACGCGTTCAGGAGGCCTGATGGGCGACCTGGCCTGGATCCTGATCTCGGCGCTCCTGGTCAACAACTTTGTCCTGACGTTGTTCCTCGGGCTGTGTCCGTTCTTCGGGGTCACGAGCAGGGTATCGACCGCGGTGCGGCTGGGACTCGCCAACCTGTTTGTCCTGCTCCTCACCGCGCTGTGCGCCTGGTTTCTGAACCGGTTCGTGCTGGGGGAAGCACCCTACCTGCGGCTGATCGCCTTCATCGTGGTTATCGCGTCGCTGGTGCAAATCGTCGAGATGGCCATCAAGAAGTGGAGTCCGGTCTTGTTCCGGCAGCTGGGCATCTACCTGCCCCTGATCACCACCAATTGCGCGATCCTCGGCCTCGCGATCTTCCAGACCAACCGCGGCTACGGCTTCTGGCAGGGCATGGCGTTCGCCGTGGGGGCGGGACTGGGGTTGACTCTGGCGCTGGTGTTGATGGCGTCGATCCGGGAGCGGCTCGACGTGGCCGACGTCCCCGCGGTGGCCCGCGGCACCGGCATCGTCCTGATCATTGCGGCCTGTCTTTCCCTGGCCTTCATGGGATTCGCCGGGTTGGGGAGCAGCTTATGACCGAGGTTGTGGTGGGGGTGGCGCTAGCGGCCGGACTCTTCGCGCTTTTCGGGGCGGTGGGATACCGCGGGTGTACCGGTCACTGCCCGGGATGTACCGGCACCTGCGAACGCTTTGGGGGAGGTGACCAGCATGTTCCGTGACCGGCGGGAATTCGTGCAACTCGGCCTGGGGATCTTTGCCGCGCTGTCGTTGCCGCTTGCGCTCCGGCGCCGATTCACCCTGGTCCGCCGGACGATTCCCCTCATGGGCACGATCGCCGAGCTTCAGGTCGTGGACCGGGACGAGCGGCTGGGTGAAGCCGCGATCGACGCGGCCCTGGCAGAGTTGCTCTGGGTCGAGCGCAGAATGACCCGGTTCCGCCCCGACTCGGACATCGGCCGCGCCAACCTGAGCGCCGCGCGCGAGGCGGTGCCGGTCCACCCTGCCACCGCAGCGGTCGTCGCGGCGGCGCTTCGGTGGGCCGAGGCGAGCGAGGGAGCCTTCGATCCGGGGATCGGGGCGGCTTCCGAGCTGTGGGACGTGATCAACCGTAGGGAGCCGCCGCTGGCGGGCCGGGTGCAGCGACTGGCCGGGCGGGGGTTCTGGCGCAAAGTGGTGGTGGAAGCTCCGCCTCACCAAGCGGTGCTCCGCTACGACGATCCGGACCTGCAACTCGACCTGGGCGGCATCGCGAAGGGGTATGGGATCGATCGCGCGGCCGAAGCGCTCCGCTCCCGGGGGGTCCGGCACGCGATCATCACCGTGGGGGGAGATCTGATCGCTCTGGGTGGGGCACCGGACGGGGAGCCATGGCGGGTGGGCATCCGCTCCCCGCACGATTCTGACGCGTTGGCCCGGACTCTCGAGGTGCGCGACCGCGCGGTGGCCACGTCGGGAGACTACGAACAGTTCTTCGAGTGGCGCGGCGTTCGCTTTCACCACCTGATCGACCCGACTACCGCGGCGCCGCGGCGGACTGCGGTCCACAGCGTGACGGTGCTGGCGGGGAGCTGCCTCGACGCCGATGCCGCGGCGACCGCGGTGTTCGGTCTGCCCCGGGTCGATGCCGTTCGGATCGCTCGGCGTCTGGTGCCCGAGGTCGAGGTCATTCCGCTTACCTGAAGTGGTGCGGCAACGGATTCGGCAGGGAGGGAACCATGAAGAGCGACCGGTTGTTCTGCAGCGTCTGTGACCGCCCGGTCCAAGTACTGATCACCGAGGCGCCGCTCTACGATGGCCACGCGCCGATTCATTCCGAGGAGCTGGTCTGTCTGGAGATCGGCGATCAGTGCACCGGAAGCCGATGTCCCCTGGGGGCCGCCGACCCGAATGACATGGTCCGGCGCGTCGTGCGGAATGGAGTTCCCCTCGACTCCCTCCACACCGTCGTGGCCCGGTGCCCCGGCTGCGCGGAGGAGGCCGAGATCGTGCTTTACGGTGCCGGGCGGGCCAGCTGCAGCGTGTGTGGGACCGTGGCCCAGTGGGTGGTGGACCACGTCGAACCGGCTACTTGACGGCTGCTAGCGCGGTGCATTGGAGGGTATATGGCATTCGATCCCGCTACCGAAATCCAGAACTTCCTGGTGTTCGGCGAATTCGGGGATGTGAACCCATCGATCTGCGATTCCTCGACCTATACCTTTTTGAGCGTGGCGAAGATGGAGGAAGTGTTCGAGCACGAGATCGAAGGGTGCTTCCTCTACTCGCGGCACTGGAATCCGACCAACCGGTATCTCTCCGCAGCCTTGGCTCGAATGGAGGCAGGCGACTCGGCCCAGGTGATGGCCTCCGGGATGGCGGCGATCAGCGCCAGCCTCCTCCAGCTGTGCTCCTCGGGCGATGAAATCGTGTCGAGCCGGACGGTGTACGGGGGAACCTACGCGTTGCTCGCGAATCTCCTCCCCCGCTTCGGCATCACGAGCCGATTCGTCGACCTTGGCGACGAGCATGCCGTGCGGAGAGCGATGACCCCGAGGACCCGGGTTCTGTACTGCGAAAGCGTGAGCAATCCGCTGCTCGAGGTTGCCGATATTCCGAGGCTGGTCGGTTTGGCGAAGGAGGGCGGCGCCCGGCTCGTGGTGGATAACACCTTCAGCCCGCTGATCCTCTCCCCGCTCCGGCTGGGTGCCGACGTCGTGGTCCATAGCCTGACAAAATTCATCAATGGTACGAGCGACTGCGTCGCCGGCTGCGTGGTCTCGTCCCATGATTTCATCGCCGGTCTGAACGACATCAACAGCGGACCGAGCATGCTGCTGGGACCCGTTCTCGACAGCATTCGCGCGGCCGGCATCCTCAAGAACCTTCATACTCTGCACGTTCGCATGGCACGACACAGCGCCAATGCGCTCTACCTGGCGGGGCAATTCCAGGAGGCCGGGCTGGTGGTCCACTACCCGGGCCTCGCGAGCCATCCCCAACACCAGCTGATGGCGCGGCTGATGAACTGCGGCTTCGGCTTCGGGGGCATCATCGCGGTGGACGTCGGCGACAAGGCGACGGCCGACCGCTTGATGACCCGCATGCAGGAAGAGCAGGTCGGCTATTTGGCGGTCAGTCTCGGCTATTTCAAGACCCTGTTCAGCGCCCCGGGCCACAGCACGTCATCGGAGATCCCGCCGGAGGAGCGCCATCGGATGGGAATGGGCGATGGTTTGATTCGCTTTTCGGTCGGCCTCGATAACGACATCCAGCGGACCTGGGAAACGGTCAGGCGCCTCCTCCAGGAACTCGGCCTCGCAGGACGCCGGTAGCGGAGTATCTGGAGGACCTCGCCTCGGCCACGGTGACCCGAAGGTCCCTCCCACCCGTTTCATTAGCTTTGAGCATGCCCCCCGCCGGCACCGCGTTCGGCGCCCTCCAGCACCGGAACTTCCGGCTCTTTCTCACTGGTCAATTCATCTCGCTCTGCGGGAGCTGGATGCAGACCGTGGCGCTCGGGTGGCTGGCGCTGGTGCTCTCCAACTCCCCGCTGCAAGTGGGCCTGGTCGTCACGTTCGGGGCGCTTCCGGTGCTGCTGTTCACTCTCTATGGGGGGATGATCGCGGACCGGGTTAACCGCCGCCGAGCGCTTCTCTTCCTGCAATCGCTGCTGTTGCTCGAGGCCCTTGCCCTGGGGCTCTTGACGGCGTTCGAGCTGATCACCATGCCGCTGGTGTATGCCCTGGCGGCGCTAGGCGGCCTGGTGAGCGCGTTCGAAATTCCGATCCGGCAATCGTGGCAGGTAGAGCTGGTGGGGAAGGCCGACTTGATGAATGCGATCGCCCTCAACTCGACCGCGTTCAACCTCTCACGGGTGGTCGGCCCGGCGATCGCCGGCACGCTGATCGCCACGTTGGGCTCCGCGGTGTGCTTCCTGCTCAATGCGGCGAGCTTTCTGGCGGTGCTGATCGGGCTTTCCCTCATCAAGCCGGATCCTACCTTCGCGGGGCAGACGGCCGGGCGCCGAGCCGGACTTCGCGAAGGGGTGGCCCACGTGTTCGGGACTCCATGGCCCAAGGCACTGGTGACTCTCACGGCGGTGTTCAGCATCTTCGGGGCTTCGTTCACTGCGATCCTGCCGGTCTATGCCCGCGACGTCCTCCGGGCGGGAGCGGGGGGCTACGGGGCGCTCATGTCGGCCTTCGGAATCGGCGCCGCGGCGGGGGCGCTTTCCATCGCGGGAG
>DATECI010000380.1:0-2883 GCA_035286985.1 Gemmatimonadales bacterium | reverse complement strand
CGGGGGTCGGGCCGAGCTGGTCATTCAGGTGAGCGGCGCGGTGGAGGTTTCCGACCGCACCCTGGCGGATCCGAGCCGCATCGTCCTCGATCTCGCGGGGGCTACCCTCTCGCCGCAGATGGGGCGCGCCTATGACGGCGTAGCCCGGGCCGGGGTGCTCAATGTGCGGGTTAGTCAGTTTACCCCGAATGTGGTCCGGGTGGTGCTGGACTTGGAGCGGCTGGTTCCCTATCGAGTCGAGCGGGATGCCGAGGCCATCCGGGTCTCGTTCAGCGCCGAGCAGGGCTTCACCGCCTGGAACGAGACCGTCAGGGCCACCGCGGCTGCGCCGAGCCCTCCAGCCCCTTCGCCGGTGCTCGGGCCGGCGGCAGCCTCGCCAGTCCAGGCCACCCAGGTTCGCCGCATCACGGTGAACTGGGACCGGGCCAACATCCAGGAAGTGATCGCCGGTTTCCAGTCGATCAGCGGCCGGTCCATCGTGCTGGGCAAGGACATCACCGAGCGGACCATCACCGCGAACGTCATCGACCAGCCGTGGCCGGAAGCGTTTTACGCGATTCTCGGGGCCCAGGGGCTCGTCGTCCAGGAAATGCCCGGCGGCATTCTGCGGGTGGACGACCCCGCCAAGCTCGCAGAAATCGATTCGCTCGAGCCCGCCGAGATCCGGGTGATCCGGGTCAATTACGCCAAGGCCGGCGAGCTCGCGAAGTCGGTGGAAGGGGTGCTGAGCAAGCGGGGCAAGGCGGTACCCGACACCGCGTCGAACTCGATCATTCTGACGGAAACGAAGGCCAATATCGAGGAGGTCCAGCGGTTCATCATCCAGCTCGACCTCAAGCCGAAAATGGTGTCGATCCAGGCGAAGATCATTTTCGTGGACCGGACCGACCTGGAGCAGCTAGGCTTCAAGTACGACATCGGCAGCGCGAGCCAGTTCTACAATTCGGTCGTGGGCCGGCCCGACCCGGCCACCGGCGGGGTGCAACCCTACGCTCCGGTCCGGAGCATCGTGGACCTGGGCGGCAATCAGATTGCGGCGGTCGGGAACGCCGGGTCCGTCATCACGTCTCCGGCGATCGACCTCATGTTCTCGACCGCCATCGGCGGGTTCTCCATCACCAGTTTCCTCCAGGCCCTGCAGCAAGTGGAGCTTTCCGACGTGCAGGCGGAGCCCACCATCACCACCCAGGACAACAAGGCGGCTCTCATCCGGGTGGGCGAGGACATTCCAGTCCGGGTCATCGACCTCGCCTCGGCCCAGGCGGCGGCGGGAACGGTAGCCCGCGCGAACGTCCAGTTCCGGGAAACCGGCATCAAGCTGCTGGTGACCCCGCACGTGACCGACGACGGCCACATTTCCCTCACCCTGCAGACCGAGCGGTCCAGTATTCAGACCCTGGCCGCGGCAGATCTCGGCTTCATCATCTCCAAGCAGGAGTCCAGCAACCAGCTCCTGGTCGCCGACGGCGAAACCGCGGTGATCGGCGGGCTCACGGTCACTACCGTGGAGAAGTCCAAGACCGGGATTCCGCTCCTCTCCTCCCTGCCGCTGATCGGCAGCCTGTTCAGCTTCAGCACCACCCGGGAGAACCGGAAGGATCTCATCATCCTCGTGACGCCGAGGGTCGTCGGGAGCTAAGTTCCCGGGCGTGAGACTGCGCTTTACAACCGCCGGAGAATCGCATGGGAAGGCCCTCGTCGTCATCGTCGAGGGTCTTCCCGCGGGTTTGCCGGTAGCGGCCGAGGCAATCGACCGGCAGCTCGCCCGGCGCATGCAGGGGTACGGCCGCGGCGCCCGGATGAAGATCGAGCAGGACCGGATCGAGTGGCTGGCGGGGGTGCGCGCGGGGGAGACGATCGGGTCGCCGGTGGCGATGGTGATCCGGAACCTGGACTGGGCCAATTGGGAAGACGTGATGGCGGCCGAAGGAACCCCGGGAGACCTCCGCCGCCGCCGGGTCACCCGGCCCCGGCCGGGGCACGCCGATCTGGTCGGGGTGCTCAAGTATGACCGGCTCGACGCCCGGGACATCCTGGAGCGGGCCAGCGCCCGGGAAACCGCGGCGCGGGTGGCGGCTGGCTCGCTGGCCCGGCGGCTGCTCGCAGAGTTCGGGGTGGACATCGGAAGCCACGTGGTGTCCCTCGGCGGCATCCCCGCCTCGCCAACCTACCCGCTCCCCAGTCCCCTCAACGAAGTCTCGGATCGCTCCGAGGTGCGGGTCCTCGATCCCGAGGCCCAGGCGCGGATCATGGTGCGCATTGACGAGGCCAAGCGGGCCGGCGATACCCTGGGTGGCGAGGTCGAAGTGGTAGCGAGGGGTGTGGTGCTCGGGCTCGGCAGCCACGGCAGCTGGGATCGCAAGCTCGACGGCAGGCTCGCCGGGATGCTGATGTCCATCCCGGCGGTCAAAGGGGTCGAGATCGGCCTGGGCTTCCAGGCGGCCCGGGTACCGGGCTCGGCAGTGCACGATCCGATCGAGGCCGACCCGGGAGGCCACCCTGCCCCCGACCCCCGGGGCGGGTTTCGAAGGCTCAGCAACAACGCGGGTGGGCTCGAGGGCGGCATGACGACCGGCGAGCCGCTGGTGGTGCGGGTGGCGATGAAGCCGATCTCCACGCTGATGTCCCCCCTCCAGACCGTGGATCTCAAGAGCGGCGAGGTGGCGAGCGCGCAGAGCGAGCGCTCGGACGTAACGGCGGTGCCGGCCATGGGTGTTATCGCGGAGGCGTTGGTGGCCCTGGTGCTGGCCGACGCCATGCTGGAAAAGTTCGGCGGGGATTCGCTGGGGGAACTGCGGCGGAACTACGACGGGTACGTGTCCGGGTTAGGGCGCCGCTGGGCCGACCTGCGGAGTGGCGGGCCCGCGGAGCCGTGAAGCGGCA
>DATECI010000379.1:0-4006 GCA_035286985.1 Gemmatimonadales bacterium | reverse complement strand
GTGGTTCACGGCTCCGTTGTCCCCCTCCCCCCAGGCCCCGCCACAGGAAGTACGGGGAGCTGAACTGGGCCGCGCCTGCGACCTCTACCTCCACCTCACAGACCGCCACGTTCCCCGGCTCAATCCTGACCCGCGGGGACGGGCACTGGGTCACCCTCCACGCCGAAGGTGCCAGCAGCTCCATCTCCACCGTAGCCGGCTGGGCGCCGGCGTTCCACGCCGTGAGCCGGACCATAACCCGCTGGCCCGGCACCAGCCGCCCGTCTTGCCCCGTCGCGTCGAACACCAGCCCCGTCCGGATCGCCGCTGCAATGGCCGCGTGCCGGTGCCGGTCCCTCGCCTCGATGCTCTCTCCCGGCAACGGCCCGGCGGCGGTATCCACCCCACTCCACAGCTTATCCCCACCGTCCCCCTCACCGCCGACCAGCGTCAGCCTCACCTCGGAAGGCCCCGCCTCCTGCAGCACCCCCATGTCTTGAGATCGGTGCAGGCTTCGGCCCCGCATCGCGATTTGCCGGTACGACTGCCCGATATCCAGATCCAATACCCCCCCGTTCAGCGTTACCGTCGCCGGACCCGCCGTGAACCGGGCTGACCGGTAGAACTTGACTGGCGTCCATGGCCCCAGCCCCTCCTGGCGCATGAGCTCCGGAAAGCGGTTGGGATCGCCCGCCACCCGGAACGCCTCCTCGGCCACCCATCCCGACATCTGGTGCTGTCCGTGCCCGTCCCTCGGCGTCCCCGTGAACGTCCCGATGATGATCTGGGGCCGGAACCGCCGGACGATCCGCACGACGTCCTTGAGCACCGAATCGCGGGGCCAGAACCGCGCGGTTTCCTCGATCGTCTTGGAAAACCCGAAATCGAACGCCCGGGTGAAGTACTGCCGCGCGCCGTCGAGCGCCCGCGCCGCAAGCAGCTCCTCGGTCCGAATGAGCCCGAGCGCTTCGCCCAGCTCCGGCCCGATGAGATTCTGCCCTCCCTCCCCTCGCGAGAGCGAGAGGTAGGCCGCCTCAGCACCCTCCCCCCGCACCAGCGTGGTGAGCAGCTCGGTATCCTCGTCGTCGGGATGCGCCCCAATAAGCAGCACCCGTTTGGTGTGCCCCAGCATCCGTTCGGCCTGATGCAGGACTGCGATTCCGCCGGTGGACGGCCCCAGGGCCATCTCCTGGGCGGAGACGCCACCCACGCCCCCCCCGATCACTACCGCCAGGACCCACCCGAACCGGCTCATGATCCTCCTGTTTCTGGCCGCCGACCCCTCACCACTAACTCTCCTTTCTTGCCTTCCGCCCCTTCACGAACGCCGCCCCGAAGCACCCCACCGCAGCCACCAGCAACACCTCGCCCGCCGGGTTGGCCCATTCCAGCAGGACCAGGATCATCCCGAGTGAGACGAGCACGGCCCCGATCGCTCGCAACAGCTCGTCCAGGTTCTTCCAGTGGGTCCGCCGTCCCCAGTAGATGGACGGCACCAGGGCCAGCATTCCCAGGAACAGGATGCCGATCCAGATCACGATCCAGAAATTCCGGCCCGCAATCATCGGCGCGGCTAACCCTCCGGTTTCGAGCTCCCCCACCCCCTAGCTCCCTGGTTCCCTAACTCTGGCTCCTCAACCGCTCGAAAGTGTAAATCCCGGTATCGTGCCCATCGCTCCACTCGAGCCTGATCCCGTACGCCCCCACCAGAGCAATGCGCAGCGGCTTTACGTCAAGCGGCACCCGCACGGGATCGAGGAGGGGCCGCCCGCTCATTTCCTCCACGCACTCCGCGCACGGACACGCCAGCCGCAAGGTCCGCGCTTCGAAAAATGTCCGGTCTCCTGGCTGGTCCCATTCGATCAGGATCCCATCGTCCCGGCGCGTTATGGCCGCCGGTACCTTGCCCGCCATCCGAGCCTCCGCTCCCACGGGACCCGCCGTTCCCGTTGACCGTTCACCGTTCACCGCTCACCGGCTATCTTCTCCCCCATGCGCACCACCCTGATCTTCGACGGCCAAAAAGTCGCCATCCACCGCCCGTCCGAAACCAGCGAGCACCTCCCCTTCTCCATTCGCGTCCTGCTCGAGAACGCCCTGCGCCACATCGGCCGCCCGGGGAGCTCGGTTACCGAAGACCACGCCACCGCCCTTGCCCGGTGGCGTCCCCAGGACCCAGCCCGGGGTGAATTCCCCTTCATGCCGGCTCGCGTCGTTCTCCAGGATTTTACCGGGGTGCCCTGCGTCGTGGATCTGGTCGCCATGCGCGACGCCATGGCCCGGCAAGGCGGCGATCCCGCCCGCATCAACCCGGTGGTGCCCTGCGATCTGGTAATCGACCATTCGGTCCAGGTGGACCATTACGGCACCCCCGACGCCTTCCGCCGGAACGTGGCGCTGGAATTTGACCGCAATGCCGAGCGCTATCAACTGCTCAAGTTTGCCCAGAAGGCCTTCACCGGCTTCCGGGTCGTCCCACCCGGCACCGGCATCGTCCACCAGGTGAACCTCGAGTACCTCGCCCCGGTGGTCCAGTTTCGCGACCAGTTTGGCGAGCCCACAGCCTATCCCGACACCCTGGTCGGCACCGATTCCCACACCACCATGATCAACGGCCTCGGCGTCCTCGGCTGGGGCGTGGGCGGCATCGAGGCGGAGGCCGTCATGCTCGGCCAGCCCTACTTCATGGTGATCCCCGATGTCGTCGGCGTGAAGCTCACCGGCAGGCTCCCCCTAGGTACGACCGCCACCGACCTCGTGCTGAGAGTCACCCAGCTGCTCCGTCAGCACGGCGTCGTGGACAAGTTCGTCGAGTTCTACGGGCCCGGTCTCTCCGGCCTGGGGGTGGCCGACCGCGCCACTATCGGCAACATGGCCCCCGAGTACGGGGCCACCATGGGCTTCTTCCCGGTGGATACCCAGACCATCGACTACCTGAGGCGCACCGGCCGTGAGCGGGAAGCGATCCGCACCGAGCGGTACTGCAAGGAAACGGGCCTCTTCCGCACCGACGATTCCCCCGACCCCAAATTCACGACCACGCTGGAGCTCGATCTCGGCACGCTCGAGCCCAGTCTCGCAGGGCCGCGCCGGCCCCAGGACCTGGTCCGCCTCCGCGAGCTCAAGCGCAACTTCGCCGTCAGTCTCCCCGGCCTCATGCCGCCCGCTACCCCCGCGGGCCGCCGCACCGTCGCCGAGCAGAACTACTCGACCTGGGTCGGCGAGGGCGGGGCCAGTGTCGCCGCGGGCGAGGTGGCCGCCGGGGCCCCTCAGGCCCTCGTGGTCGAGGAGGAGCAGTTCCCGGTCACTTATGGTGGCCACGACTTCGTATTGGGCGACGGGGCCGTCGTCATTGCCGCCATCACGAGCTGCACCAACACCAGCAATCCCTCGGTCATGATCGGAGCCGGACTCCTCGCCAAGAAGGCCGTCGAGCGCGGGCTCAAGTCCAAGCCCTGGGTCAAGACCAGCATGGCTCCGGGCTCCCGGGTAGTCACCGCCTACTTCGAGCGCGCCGGCCTCATGCCCTATTTCGACCAGTTGGGCTTCGACATCGTGGGCTACGGCTGCACCACCTGCATCGGGAACAGCGGCCCGCTTCCCGAGAAGATCGCCGAGGCGATCGAGCAGTATCAGCTCGTCACGGTGGCGGTCCTCTCCGGCAATCGTAACTTCGAAGCGCGGATTCACCCCCTGGTTCGGGCCAATTATCTCGCCTCGCCCATGCTCGTCGTCGCGTTCGCGTTGGCCGGCCGGGCGACCATCGACCTCACCACCGAGCCCCTCGGCACCGGGTTGGAGGGGAAGCCGGTGTACCTCCGCGATATCTGGCCCACGCCGGAGGAGATCAGCGGCACCATTGCCGACTCGGTCAAGCCCGAGCTCTTCACCTCGAGATACGCGTCGGTGTTCGACGGAGAGGAGGAATGGCAGAACCTCCCGATCCCTGAGGGCGACACTTTTGCTTGGGACCCGGACTCCACTTACGTCCGCGAGCCGCCCTTCTTCGATAATCTCGCTCCGGCCA
>DATECI010000378.1:0-3123 GCA_035286985.1 Gemmatimonadales bacterium | reverse complement strand
CCAATGAGACAGGCAGGTCATCCAGACCCAGGTGCACCCCGGCCGCTCCGGCGGCGAGGGCCACATCGAGCCGGTCGTTCACCAGCACGGGCACATCCAGGCCGCCGATGAGCGAGCGGGTCAGCTCCAGAAGCTCCCGGGGCGAGGCGTGCTTGAGCCGCAGCTCCACACAGGTCACTCCGCCACGGACCGCGTCCCGGCACAGGGCAAGGAGATCGCGTCCCCGCAGGAGGGCGTCATCGGTCACCAGCATCAGCCGCAGCAGCGCCGCTAGATTGGGATTCATGACCCGAATCATAGCGCCGGGATGAGTCCTGACCGGCTCCCCCGAGCCGTCGTAACCCGGCGCGGTGCCCTGCGGTGGGAGCACGGCCACCCCTGGATCTACGCCAGCGAGGTGACTGACGGACCGGCGGAGCCGGGTCTGACCCAAGTGCGGGACGCCCGGGGCAAGTTCCTCGGCCAGGCCCTCTACTCTCCCCGATCGGAGATCCGGCTCCGACTGCTCGAGCGCAACCCGCAGCCGGTGGACCAGCACTGGTGGGAGGACCGGCTGGCCAAGGCGCTGGCGCGCCGGGCCGGGATCGATGCTACGGCCTATCGGGTCGTGCACGGGGAGGGTGATGGACTTCCCTCGCTGGTCGTGGACCGCTACGACCGCTGGCTGGTGGGCCAGTTCCTTTCGGCTGGTCTGGAGACGATGCGGGAGCCGATTCTCCTGGCCCTGCGCCGGGTTATGGCGCCGAAAGGGATTCTGCTCCGCCATGACGTGCCGGTCCGGCGCCAGGAAGGCCTGCCCCAGGAAGTCGAGCTGGCGTATGGCTCGGTCCCCCCGGAGATCGAGGTCAGCGAGGCGGGAGGAGCCATCCGGTATTTCGCCGCGCCCTGGGCCGGGCAGAAGACCGGCGCGTTTCTGGACCAGCGGGCCAACCGGGTGCGGGCCGGCGAGCTTGCGATCCCCGGCGGCCAGGGGCTGGATTGTTTTACCTACCACGGATCCTTCGCGCTCCATCTGGCACGCCGAAGCGCGCGGGTCATGGGCCTCGAC
The DNA here is from genome assembly GCA_035286985.1 of Gemmatimonadales bacterium. GTDB lineage: Bacteria > Gemmatimonadota > Gemmatimonadetes > Gemmatimonadales > GWC2-71-9 > JABFSM01. Next base: position 2,075 of record DATECI010000378.1, on the reverse strand, counting down.
AGCTCCGCCGAGGCGCTGGAGCGAGGCGCCCGCAACGCCGCGCTCAACGGCTTCGCACATATCGAGTGGCGGACCGGCGACGCCTTCGAGGTCCTGCGGGAGATGGAGCGAGCGCGACTCCGCTTCGACACCATCGTGGTGGACCCTCCGGCCTTCGCTAAATCCAAGAGCACGGTGCCCGGAGCGCTCCGGGGGTACAAGGAGGTCAACCTGCGCGCGATGAAGCTGCTCGCGCCGGGCGGGATCCTGCTCTCGGCCTCTTGCTCGTTTCACATTCGGCGCGCTGACTTTGTGGAGGCGATCGCGGCGGCGGCGCGAGACAGCGGGAGGGTGCTCACAGTGGTGGAGCACCTCGGGCAGGGAGCGGATCACCCCGAGGTGGTGACGATACCGGAGACGGGATACCTCAAGGGGATTGTGCTGCGGGCGGAGGGGTGAACGCTTTTCTAATTCCCCACCCCTTCTTACCTTGAAGTCAATCATGCTCACCCAGGTCGAGCTGTTGCAACGGGCCGGGTCCAAGCGGACCCGGAAAGGCCGGCCGCTTTCCTCCCCTCGCCAGCGCTACAACCAATACCTGCTCCAACGGATCGAAGACTACAAGAACTCCCTCTCCCGAGAGGGGCTGCTCCGGCTCGGGAACGACGCCCTGGCCGAGCTGCTGGACGATCCGGAAGGCCAGTACTTCCTGGCCGAAGTGCTCGTGCAGGACGTGGTCGACAAGCTGATCATGAAACGGCTCGGCCTGCCCGGGTTCGGGCGCTGGCGGCAGAAGTACGCCAAGTTGCGACAGGCCCAGAAGGAGCCGACGCACTGGGGCCTGGAAGGGAGGGGCGCCCTGGCCGCGGTGCTGGAACGGCTCGAGCCGGGCGACCACGCGGTGGTGATCGGAGGGGGCGCGGAAGCCGCCGCGTACCTGCTCGCGGCCCACGACGTGCGGCTCACGTACCTCTTCGAGGACAACGCCACCTGCACCCGGATCGAGAGCCGGATGGCGGGGGAATCGCTCACGGGAGACTTCGAGGCGTTCGTGGTCATGCTCGGCTCCTGGTTTCCGGAGATCACCCCCCCGGTCCACCTGGTGGTGATCGATGCCGGAACCCTCGGCGAGCTCCCGGCCCCGCGGAGGCTCTCCCTCATGGCGTGGCTCCAGGACCGGACCATCCCGGGCGGGCTTCACGTCGTGCTCTCGCAGTCAGGCTCGGTGGCGGCCGAAACCTGGCTCTCGCTCTATCCGGATTGGGAGCGAGTTCCGCTCCAGTCCGAATCGAGCCGCCGGGGTACCAAGCGGAGCGCGCCGCTCAGCGTGCTGCTCGCTCGGCCACTCCCTCCCCTCGGGGCCCCGCAACAGGCCTCCACCGCATGATTTCGGACAACTTGCGCCGCTGCTCCCCGAGGCCGTAGACTCGAACCACGATGCCCAGCTTTACCCTGAACGACACGCCGGTCTCCTTCGAGCCCGGGGCCACGATTCTGGATGCGGCCCGAGCCCGGGACGTGGACATCCCCACGCTTTGCTGGTACCCCAAGCTTCCCAATGTGGCCAATTGCCGGATCTGTCTGGTCTCGGTTCAGGGCCAGCCGAAGCTCATGCCGGCCTGCGGCACGCCGGCCGCGGAGGGGATGATCGTCACCACCGAATCGCCGGAGGCGGTCGAGAACCGGAAGAGCGTGTTGCGGTTCCTGCTGGAGCGTTATCCCGGGGAGCACCTGCAGAACGGGGGCCGGGCCGAGCCGCGGAACGAGTTCGAGCGCTACGTCGCGCGCTACGCCGTCTCGGCCCCGCTTCGGCACGAGCTGCCGCTTCGGGCCGGCGACACCCGGCCGGGCGACGTGATGATCAGCCACGACATGTCGCTGTGCGTACTCTGCACCCGGTGCGTACGGGCCTGCGAGGACATCCAGGAAGTGGGGGTGCTCGACGTGGCCCAGCGGGGGGCTTACACCGAGATCATCGTGGGCGGCGACGGCGATCCCGACCATGCCGGCTGCACCTGGTGCGGGGAGTGCGTTCGGGTCTGCCCGACCGAGGCGATCTTCGAAGTGATGCCCCGCCAGCGATTCGACCGGGCCTC
>DATECI010000377.1:0-2186 GCA_035286985.1 Gemmatimonadales bacterium | reverse complement strand
CCCATCCTCCCTGACGGCCGCCGAGACCACCGGGGTTGAGCCGGCGGTGCAACCGCTCGCTGCGGCTCGAACGCCGCCTCTGACCGAGGCTGAGGTGGCCCAGCTGCTGGCCGACCTGCGGGGCCGCAATCGCGAGGCCGGGGAGCGGGCCCTGGCCATGGTGCTGGAAGCCAACGACCCGCGCTTCATCTCGGTCCTCATCGAGATCCTGCGTGCGACTGAGATCGGCATGCCGACCGGCATCGACTACGCGAGCGCAGTCTCGGCATTAGAGAGCCTGAGCGGGGAGGCATTCGGTGGCGACTGGCCGGCCTGGATCGAGTGGTATGGGAACACCGACCTGGTGCCACCTCCCGGATTCACCGGCTGGAAGGGGGAGCTGCTGAGCTTTCTCGATCCTCAGTTCGCGGAGTTCCTCGCATCGGACGCACCTTCCCGGATTCGGGTCGAGGAGATCGTGTGGGGCGGCGTGGCGGTGGATGGCATTCCGGCTCTCGATCAGGCCGAGATGATCAGCACGGAACAGGCCAGCTATCTGCTTCCGGAGGAGCCGGTTTTCGGGATCGCGCTCAACGGCGACGCTCGGGCTTACCCGCTCCGGATTCTCGATTGGCACGAGATGGCCAACGACGTCGTGGGCGGTGTGCCGGTCTCGTTGGCGTACTGCACATTGTGCGGTGCCGCCATCGTCTACGATGGGCGGGCCTCGAGCGGGCAAACCTACACCTTCGGCTCCTCTGGGTTTCTCTACCGCAGCAACAAGCTTATGTACGATCGCCAGACCCGAACCCTATGGAACCAGCTGACCGGCGAGCCGGTCTTGGGTGAGCTGGCCGCGACCGAAGTGCGTCTATCGCTGCTGCCGGTGGTGCTGACCAGCTGGTCGGCCTGGCAGGAGCAGCACCCGGACACCGTGGTGCTCTCGCTCGCGACCGGCTTCGAGCGGTACTACCAACCCGGCGCGGCGTACGGCCACTATTTCTCCTCCTCCGATACCATGTTCCCGGTTTGGCAGCGCAGCGAGCAGCTCCAGGCCAAGGACCGGGTGTACGCCCTGCGGTTGGACGGGGTACCCAAGGCATACCCGGTTGCGCTGCTGGTGGAGGAAGGCGTGGTCAACGATCGGATCGGCAACACCAACCTGGTTCTGGTTGCCACTCGGGGCCGGGTGACTGTGGATGGGAACAGCCTGCAGACCGGCCAGGTGACTTACGACGCAGGTGGGGAGGTGCGGGCCTTCGATCGCGGTGAGGAGACGTTTTCCCCCGGCCCGACCCCGGATACGCTGCTCGATTCCGGCGGGCGGGAATGGCGGATCACCGAGGAAGGCCTGCGGTCACCCGAGGGCCGGCTGGCGCCGCGGGTGAGCGGTCACCTGGCCTACTGGTTCGGCTGGTTCGCCTTCTTCCCGCACACCGAGGTTTACCGGGGTGCCGGCCCTTAAGTCGATCCGGCGCGGAGGTCACAAACATGAACGCTCGCACCGGCTACGCGATCCTGATCGTCGCCGCCGCGGCCGTGGCGCTTCCGGTCGGATGGTATTTGCTCTCGCCGCTTTTCATCGACCGAAGGGTACAGGAAGAGCTGCCCGTGGTGACCCCCGATGCCACCGCGGCAATGGAGGCGGCCATGGAGGAGCCGGACATCGTCATGGAAGAGACCATGCCGGCCTCGGATCCGGCCGAGATGCGAATTCTGGCCCAGGGCGATTTCTACAACCTCGCTCACGAGGGCCATGGCCGAGCGACCATCTATCGGCTCGCCGACGGCTCGCGCGTGCTCCGTTTCGAGGATTTCGAAGTGCTCAACGGCCCGGACCTCCACGTCTGGCTGGTGCCGATCGACCCGGTGCCCGACACGGTGGGGGTGGAGCTGCCCGGCTACGTTGACCTGGGCCCGCTGAAGGGTAATATCGGAGATCAGAACTACGAGCTCCCGGCGGAGGTCGAGCTGAGCGAGCTGAAATCGGTAGTGATCTGGTGCGTGCCGTTCCGGGTCCCCTTCAACGCCGCGGCGCTGAGAGCACCCTGATTCGGTTGAAGAGCCGGCCGATCGCTCAACCCCAGGCCGGGACCATTCTGGGGAACTCCCAAGCCGCGAGGGGGCCTAAGGAGGGGTGAAGAGGCTTGGAAGCAGTCCCCGTCGCCCCTTCCTTCGCGAAGGGGAGCCTAGAGGGAGTGAAAGAG
>DATECI010000376.1:0-2344 GCA_035286985.1 Gemmatimonadales bacterium | reverse complement strand
GACGTCCAGGGCCGGATCGTGGTCCTGGTCCCGGGCCCGGCGGGACTCACCCGGGCGAGCTTCCCGGTGCTGGAGCGGCTGGGCGCGGCCGGGGCCGCGGCGGTGGCCGTTGTGGTGAGCTCGGATTCGGTCTTCGCGGGTTATGCGAGGAGGCAGGGGTCGCCCCAGACCGTGGTGGCCCGAGGAGGCCGGATCCCCATCGTGGCCGTCCTCGAGCGAGGGATCACCGGCCCGGTCCCTGAAGCGGCGGACCAGTTCGACCAGCTCCGGGGGGCCCCGGTTCCGGTGGTGCAACCCATGCCGGACTGGAGCGGCGAGATCGTGCTCCGCGACACCACGCTCTCGCTGAGGCACGCGCCTAACGTCGTCGGAATCGTCGAGGGGAGCGATCCGGTGCTCCGGAACGAGTACCTGGTTTTCTCGGCCCACATGGATCACATCGGCACCGCGGGCCTGCCGGGGGCATCGTGCCGGGCCCGGGCAGCGGACAGCATCTGCAATGGGGCCGACGACGACGGGTCCGGCACGGTCGGCGTGGTCGAGCTGGCGGAAGCGTTCAGCCGGCCCGGGGCCCGGCCCAAACGGTCGGCGATTTTCCTCACCGTGAGCGGGGAGGAACATGGCCTGTGGGGAAGCGATTGGTTCGTGAACAATCCGCCGGTGCCGGTCGCCCAGATGGTCGCCAACTTCAACGCCGACATGATCGGTCGGAACTGGAAAGACACCATCGTGGTGATCGGGAAGGAACATTCCGACCTCGGCGCCACGCTGGCTCGGGTCAACACGGCCCATCCCGAGCTCGGCATGGCCGCGGTAGACGACCGGTGGCCCGAGGAGAGCTTCTATACCCGGAGCGACCACTACAACTTCGCGATCAAGGGAATCCCGATCCTGTTCTTCTTCAACGGGGTGCATCCGGACTACCACCGGGCGACCGATTCCCCGGACAAGATCGATGCCGAGAAGGAGAGCCGGGTGCTGCGGCTGATGTTCTACCTGGGGCAGGAAGTGGGGAATGCGCCGGAGCGGCCGAAGTGGAAGCCGGAGAGCTACAAGCAGATCGTCAGTCCGTAGAGGAACGGGGTTGGCGCTACTCCAGCACCACCGCAGTTTTCGGTTCGCTCCGGGCCGACGCCACGCTCACCAGCACCCCCGTGATCACTAACACGACACCGGCGAACTGCCACCCGGTGGGGACTTCTCCCAGGGTGAGCCAGGCGATCAGCATCGCCACCAGCGGGGTGATGCAGTTGTAAATGGCGGTGCGCCCGCTGCCGATTCCCTGCACCGCCCGGTTGTACAGGACATAGGCGAACACCAGCGAAAAGAGCGCGGCATACCCGAGGGCCCCCCAGGTTTGGGCCGTGACCCCAGCCCAATCTTCCCGGACCAGGCCCGGCGCCCCCAGCAGCACGAGCCCCGGGGTGCCCGCCGCGGTGGTGATCGCAGTGATCTGCAGCGGGTTCACCCCTCGCCCGACCTGGCGCACCCCCACGGTATAGAAGGACCAGCAGAGGGTGGCCAAGAGCACCAGCAAATCGCCCCGCACCGCGCCGGGGTGGAAGTGGAGGCCGCGCGAGGTCACGACCAGGGTCACCCCCGCGGTCCCCAGCACCACGCCAAGCCACATGATCGGCGAAGCCCGCTCGACGCCCAGCCAGGTCCCCAGCATGGCCACCACCACCGGCAGGCTCGCGACGATCATGGCGCTGTTGGTGGCGCTGGTGATCGAGAGCCCGGTCATAAAGGCGGTCTGGTAAAACGTGTTGCCCACGATGCCCAGCCCCACCAGGCCCCAGAACGTCCGCCGGGGCAGTTGGGCCATTGCTCCCATCCGCCGGGCAATGAGCAGCAGCAGCGCGCTGGCGAACGCGAACCGGAGACCGCTGAAGGAGAGCGGCGGAATCTGGTTCATCGCGAACTTGCTGACGCTGAAGTTACCGCCCCAGATCGTGGCCACGAGGACCATCTCGGCGTCGTGGGCGGTGAAGCCGCGCTTTGGCATGGGGGAATATTAGGGGGGCAACGCGGAGCCGCCGGACCGGCTTCACGAGGAAGACCAGCCCGGCGGCCACGATCAGAAAGCTGCTAGAACATCGGCGAGAAGTGGTGGTTGGCGATGAGCCACCGTCCGCCGGCCCGAACCATGGTTGAACTCTCCCGTCCCGATTGGACCTCTGTCACGCCAGCCTTGGTGGTGGTACTGAACACGAAGTAGGCATTGCACAGCACGGTGTCGTTGTTATAGGCGCGGCATACCGCCTGGCGCTGGTCGTAGGACGCGGCGGCCAAGGCGTCCAGACCCCGAATGAACCCTATCCACTGGGGCTTCCCGACGAAGCGG
>DATECI010000375.1:0-15883 GCA_035286985.1 Gemmatimonadales bacterium | reverse complement strand
CCCGGGCGCGAGCGCTATCGCGGCATCGGCCGGCTGGGCGGCGAGGTGGGCCGACGCGGTGCGCGGGTTAGGGCCACCGCGAGCCGCCAGGTGGCGATAGAGGTCGGCGATGAAATCCACCCCCTCGAACCACCAGTGGCCGAAGAGCTCGGTGTCGAACGGGGCCACGATGACCGACTCGCCCGGGTCGTGCGGCATCTGGGCGCGATGCCACAGGAGCCAGTGCAGGTGCGCCGCGTGGCCGAATGCGCGGGCCCTGGCCTGGTTGGGCTCGTAGGGCTCCTTCAGTCCCAGATCGGAATCGGAACTCGTCACCCGCCAGAACTTGAGACCGCCGGGGTAGCGGATCTTGTGGAACTCGAGATAGGCCCCGTCCCCGGGAAACCCCCCGTGTCGGCTCCACACCTGGCGAGTACTCTCGGGGTCGCGGACCAATGCCGTCACCGGGACCTGGCCCGACCGGGGGGAGACCTGGTAAGCCCGATAGGGAGAGCGGCGCGCGGGCGCGCTCACCCGTTGCTCGTCGATCAGCGGAAGGTCCTGGGCCTCTCCCCCTCCGCGCCAGGATCGCTCCGGCCAGCCGGCTTCCCGGTAGAGCCCGAGCGGGCGACCGGCCTCGGCCAAGTGGGCATCCACGAAGAAGTAGCGGTAGCCATGGGCGGAGAGGTGCTCCTCGATACCGGGGCGGTCCGCCTGGAAGGGCGCCGCCGGATCGGGGTGCCAATCGCCCCGCGGGCGATAGGCGCATTCCGGCGCCCAGCAGCCTTCGGGATCGCGACCGAAGATCCTCCGGTGCTCGGCCCGGCCCACCGCAAGCTGGAGCGCAATGCTCGCTTCGCACCCCAGGAGCGGGAGGAAACCGTGGGTCGCGGCGGACGAGAGCAGTTCGATGCGGCCCGCATCGGCGTGGCGGCGGAGGGCGCCGGCCACCCCGCCGTCGGTGCGCTGGAGCAGCCGCTCCAACCGGGCATAACGCTCCCGCCAGTACCGGGCGAGGGGAACCAGATGCTCCTCACCCGAGACCGCGAATCCCCGCTCGGCCTCGTCGCACGCGGTGAGTCGCTGGGCGAAGAAGGGCTCGAGCTCCGACTCCAGGGCCGGATGGACGAGTTGGGCCGCGAGGACCGGAGTCACCCCGATCGTGATGGGCGCGGCGATTTCCTGGCATGCGAGGGCGTCCAGCACTTCGATGAGCGGCAGGTAGGTGTCCGTCATCGCTTCGCAAAGCCAATCGCTCCCGTGGGGCCACCGCCCGTGGTTCAGGACCCAGGGAAGGTGGCTATGGAGCGTGAGAAGGAAGTCCATTTCGGCTCAGGAACCCGGTGGAGGGGCGGCGGTTGGCGGGGCAGGAGTCCCGATGGCTTCCCGATACAGCTGGAAGTACTGCTCCACCGAACGCTCCCATCCGAAGTCACCCGCCATGGCGTTGCGGCGCACCCGATCCCATTCGGCCGGGTTCGCGTAGCAGTCTATCCCGCGCAGTACCGCGCCGAGGAGCGACTCGGGATGATAGGGTTCGAAGACGAACCCGGTCGCGCCGTCTTCCACGGTATCGGCCAGGCCGCCAACCCGGCGCACGACCGGAATCGTCCCATACCGTTGCGACCGCATCTGGGTGAGACCGCAGGGCTCGTACTGACAGGGCATCAGCAGAAAATCCGAGCCGGCCATCAGAAGATGCTCCAGCCGATCGGTGAACCCGGTATTGAGCGCGATCCGGCTGGGGTGCTGCCGCGCCAAATCCGCCAGCGCCTGTTCGAACCGGACCTCCCCCGCCCCAATGAACACGAACTGGGCGCCCAGCGCGAGCAGGGCCGGACTCTGGAGGACCAAGTCCAGGCCCTTCTGGGTCACCAAGCGAGCCGCCATCGCGAAGAGCGGCACCTTGGCATCCTCTGTCAATCCGAAAACTCGCTGGACTTCGCGCTTGCACTCGGCTTTTCCGGCCGGGTCGTCCACGGCAAACGCCGCGGGAATCTGGGGATCGTTGGCCGGGTCCCAGACCTTCTGATCGATGCCGTTGAGAATGCCGCCGAACCGGGGGCCGAGCCAGCTGAAGACTTCCTGGAGCCCGAAGCCGCCGGCCGCGGTGCGCAACTCGCGAGCGTGATTCGGGCTCACCGTGACCACCCGGTCGGCGAACACCAGCCCACCCTTGAGGACGTTCACCCTCCCGTACCATTCGAGGTGACGCCAGGTGAAGAGCTCCCGCGAGATCCCCAGCTCGCTGAGGAGCTCGGGGGCGCAATGGCCCTGGTAGCCGGCATTGTGGACCGAAAGCACCGAGCGAATCCCGTCGTACCGGGGATCACCGGCGTGGCGGGTCCGGAGGAAAAGGACCGCGAACGCGGCATGCCAGTCGTGCGCATGCAGCAGGATCGGTCCGTCGGCCAGGCGGGGCAGGGTCTGAAGCGCGGCCAGCGAGAAGAAGGCAAAGCGCAGGTGGTTATCCGGGTAATCGCCGTGGGCATCGCCGTACAGGCGTTCCCGGTCGAAGAAGCCGTCGTGCTCGATGAAATAGAGCCGGGCTCCGGGCCGGCCGTCCTCCTGCCGGAGCAGGCGGCCGGTGATCTCGGTGGGACCGACCCTAACCCGGAGCGCATCGCCTACCGGGACCAGCGGTCCGGCGGCCTGGCGGGCGGATCGGTGGAGCGGCACCAGGGCGAGACTGCGTACTCCCATGGCCGACTGCCAGGTGGCCAGGTTGGCAACCGCTTCGGCCAGTCCCCCGCTCCTGGCGTAGGGATAGTACTCGGCGCTGATATGCGCCACCGTCACCGGAACCCCTCCCTGGTCGGGGAGGGCGGACTGGGGAAACCGGGCCCGCCCCGGAGCGCGGCGCTCGGGGGCGCTATCCCGACGAAGGCGGCCCCGGGAGGGGGCCGGCGAGCGGAGCGAGCGAGGGTTTGTCATTGCGGAGCCGATCTCCCCGGATGGCCGGAACGTAATATTGCTCGGTGTAGTCGAGGACCATTCGCCGGGCGGTAAATCGACTCCCGACGACCCGGATGGCGTGGCGCATCCGGTCGGCCCATTCCAGGGGGATGCCTCTGGGGTCGCGCTTGTAATAGAGCGGGACGATCTCCTCTTCGAGGAGCCGGTAGAAGTGCTCGGCGTCGAACTCGTCCTGGGCCTCGGCGTCGTTCGGGTCGGGCGGTTTCGGAATGCTCCATCCGTTGGTCCCATCGTAGCCCTCCTCCCACCATCCGTCCATGGTACTCAGCCCGGGCACTCCATTGAGCGCCGCCTTCATCCCGCTGGTGCCGCATGCTTCGAGGGAAACGCGGGGCAAATTGACCCACAGATCCACGCCCTGCACCAGGGCGAGCGCCAGGTACATGTCATAATCCTCGAGGAAGGCGACCCGGCCCTCGAAGAAGGGGTTATGGGTCCACCGGAAAACCTCCTGCAGCACTTCTTTGCCGGGATTGTCGGCCGGGTGGGCCTTGCCCCCAAAAATGATCTGCACCGGGCGGCGGCGGTCGCAGAGGAGCCGCTGGAGCCGGTCCACATCGCGGAAGATCAGGTTGGCGCGCTTGTACGTGGCGAAGCGCCGGGCAAACCCCAGGGTCAGGGCATACGGATGGAGGAGCGTGCCGGCCGCCACGACCTGATTGGCTTCGGTCCATTGATAGGCGAAGCGCCGGCGGGTCTCCTCCCGGATAAATCCCATGAGGGTGCCCTTGAGCTCGAGGTGGGCGGCCCACAGGTCGGCCGGGTCCAGATCGCCGAGCTGCTCCCAGAAAGCCGGATCATCGAGCCGGCTGCCCCACTCCGGGCCGAACTTGCGGTCGAGCACCCCCATGATCGGGTTCGCCATCCAGGTGGCGAGGTGCACCCCGTTCGTGATCGTCCCGATCGGCACGGCTTCCACCGGTTGGTCGGGCCACAGGCTGTGCCAGAGCTGGCGGGAAACCCGGCCGTGGCGCTGCGACACGCCGTTGACTCGCGCCGACAGGTTGAGGGCCAGCACCGTCATCTGAAAGCCCTTCTCGGGCTGGGCCGGGTCACGGCCAAGCCCGAGCACGATTTCGCGGCTCGCATCCATCTCTTCCCAGAGCGGTCCCATGCACTGGACCAGGTGCTCTTCGTCGAACGCATCGTGACCGGCGGGGACCGGGGTATGCGTAGTAAAGACGGTCGTGCGCCGGACGTCGGACACCGCGGCGGCCCACGAGCGGCCGGCCGCAACCAGCTCGCGGACCCGTTCGAGCATCATGAAGGCGGCGTGACCTTCGTTGGCGTGCCAGACGCCAGGGTCCACTCCGACCGCACGGAGCACCCGCACCCCGCCCACCCCGAGGAGCCATTCCTGTTTGAGCCGGGTGTCGAGCCCTCCCCCGTAAAGCTTGCCGAGCAGCATCCGGTCCTCGGGGTGATTCTGCTCCAGGTTGGTGTCGAGGAGGTAAATGGGGACTCGGCCCACCCGCATCGTCCAGACCCGGACGTGAATGAGACGGCCGAAGGTGACCACCCCCGTCAGCCAGGCTTCGCCCTTGCTTCCCCTGAGCTCAACCAGCGGGGTCAGCGCGGGATCCACGTGATCGTCGCTGTCTTCCTGCCAGCCGTCGCCTCGTAACCGCTGGTCGAAATAGCCCTTCATGTAGCTCAGGCCGACCCCGACCAGCGGTACCCCCAGATCGGATGCGGTCTTGCAATGGTCGCCGGCGAGAACCCCGAGGCCACCGCCGTAGATGGGGACCGAGTTGTGGAACCCGAACTCAGCGCAGAAGTAGGCGACCGGCCGGGCCGGGCTCTGCAGGTTGGGATAGTGGCGGGCGAACCAGGTGCGCTCGGGGCTTCGGTCGCTCGCCATCCATTCCATGACGAGGTCATACTGGCGAAGGAACCAGGGGTCCTGGGCAAGCTGCTCGAGCCGGCTCGGGGAGACCTCCCGCAGGAGCTCAATGGGATTGTGGCGGACCTGGCGCCAGATCGGCGGATCAATGCTCCGGAGGAGTTGGCGGGCCTCCCGGTTCCAGGACCACGAGAGGTTTACGACCAGCGCGCTCAAGCCCTCCAGGCGAGGGGGCAGCGGGGGAACCTTGGTCGGCGACATCAGCAGGCGGCTGGGCGGCCGGGGGGGCGGGCTGGCGTCCTCATCTAGTGCACCAATTTCTTGTAGCGGATGCGGTGGGGCTCGTCCACGGCCACCCCCCTTCGGCGCTTGTAGTCCGCCGCGTACTCCTGGAAGTTGCCCTCGAACCAGTAGACCTCGCTGTCTCCCTCGAAGGCGAGGATGTGGGTGGCGATGCGGTCGAGAAACCAGCGGTCGTGGCTGATAACTACGGCGCAGCCGGGAAAACCGAGCAGGGCATCCTCGAGCGCACGAAGCGTGTCCACGTCGAGGTCGTTGGTCGGCTCGTCGAGGAGCAGCAGGTTGCCCCCGCTCTTCAGGAGCTTGGCGAGATGGACCCGGTTCCGCTCGCCGCCCGACAGGGTCCCGACTTTCTTTTGCTGGTCGGCGCCGCGGAAATTGAAGCCGGCACAATAGGCCCGGGCGTTCACCGTGCGCTTGCCGAACTGGAGCTGGTCCTGGCCTCCGGAGATTTCCTGATACACGGTGTGTTCCGGATGCAAGGTTTCCCGACTCTGGTCCACGTAGGCAATCTGGACCGTCGAACCCACCACGAGCTCGCCTGTGTCGGGCTTTTCCTGGCCGGTGACGAGCCGGAACAGCGTGGTCTTGCCGGCGCCGTTGGGTCCGATAACGCCAACGATACCGCCTCGGGGCAAGGAAAGGCTGAGGTTCTCGAAGAGCAAGCGATCCCCATACCCCTTGCTCAGGTCTTTCGCGATCACGACTTCGTCGCCCAAGCGCGGGGGCACCGGGATCAGGATCTCGGCGGTTCCTTCTTGCTGCTTCTCGCCCTGGACCCGCAATTCCTCGTAGGCGGTAATACGGGCCTTTTGCTTGGCGTGACGGGCCCGCGGGGCCATCCGAATCCACTCGAGCTCGCGTTCCAAGGTCTTCTGGCGAGCAGAGGCCTGTTTCTCCTCGGCCGCCAGGCGCTTCTGCTTCTGCTCGAGCCAGGAAGAGTAGTTGCCTTTCCAAGGAATCCCCTCGCCGCGCTCCAGCTCGAGGATCCAGCCCGCCACGTTGTCGAGGAAGTAGCGGTCGTGGGTGACGGCGACAATGGTGCCGGGAAACTCCCGCAAATGGCGCTCGAGCCAGGCGACCGATTCCGCGTCGAGGTGGTTGGTGGGCTCGTCGAGCAGGAGGAGATCGGGCTGCTCGAGCAACACCCGGCAGAGAGCCACTCGGCGGCGCTCGCCGCCCGACAGGGTGGCGACATCGGCTTCGCCGGGAGGAAGCCGAAGCGCGTCCATGGCGATGTCGATTTTCCGGTCGAGTTCCCAGAGGCCGAGCGCGTCGATGCGTTCTTGGAGCGTGCCCTGTTTTTCGAGCAGCCGGTTCATCTCCTCCTCGCCCATCGGCTCCGCGAACCGGGCGCTCAGCTCCTCGAATGCCGCGAGCAGGGCGCGCTGGTCGCGGACCGCCTCGAGGACATTGCCGCGGACATCCCGGGTCGGATCGAGGACCGGCTCCTGAGGGAGAAAGCCGACCTTGATGCCTTCGGCGGGCCGGGCGTCGCCTTGAAAATCGGGATCCACGCCGGCCATGATGCGCAGCAGGGTACTCTTACCGGCGCCGTTCGCCCCTAGGACTCCAATCTTGGCGCCTGGGAAGAACGCTAGATAGATCCCCTTCAGGATTTCCCGCCCGGGCGGGACGACCTTCCGGAGAGCGGTCATGGTGTAGATGTACTGGGGATTGGCCATAGGGGCGTGGAACATATCCCGATGAGGCGGGTAGTGGGAGGGTGCGGGAGAAAGTCCGCTCCATGATCTGTGGACGGTTTGTGATGGTGAAGCACCCAGGGGCTATATTGGAATACCTCCGCGGAGTTCTGCCATGACTCGTCGTTCGTCCCGGGTTTCCCGATTCACGCTCACCCTGACCCTTGCGGCGGTGCTGGCGGCGCCGATCCGTGCGCAGCAGGCGTCCGCTGGTGGCGCCTGCGCGCCGGATAATGCCGGCCTCACCTTGCCGCGGGGCTTTTGTGCCCAACTGGTGGGCGAGAATCTGGGCCGGGTGCGGCACCTCGCGGTGGCGCCGAACGGCGACGTCTTCGCCGCCAAAGCCGACGGCGGTGTGGTCGCGCTCCGCGATACGACTGGGGACGGAAGGGCCGACGTAGTCGAGACCTTTTTCGGCGGCCCCGGGGGAAGCGGCCTCGCGCTCCAAGTGGGCCGAGCGAACGAGAGCGCCGTCTACTTCGCGCCCAACAGCCACGTGCTCCGCCTGCCGTGGAAGCCGGGCGAGCTCAAGCCCACCGGCCCGCCCGACACGATCGTCATGAGCCTGCCGACCGGAGGACATGGGGCGAAAGGCCTCGCGTTCGGCCCGGACAACGCGCTTTTCGTCTCCTTTGGCTCCGCGACCAACAGCTGCCAGCCGCCGGAAGGCGACCGCAAGGGCCCGGTGCCGGGAATCAGCCCGTGCATCGAGCTGGAGCAGCGAGCGGGCGTCTGGCGGTTCGACGCCCACAAGCAGAAACAGACTCCGGCCGACGGAAGGCGCTGGGCCACCGGCCTCCGCAACCCGATGGCGCTTACCATCCAGCCGGGGACTGGCACCCTGTACACGGCAGTGCACGGCCGCGACAACCTGGCGGAGAACTGGGGCTTTTCCGCGGAGGAAGGTCGGGAAAACCCGGCGGAGGTGGTGTTCGCCCTCCCGGAGGGGACGGACGGCGGATGGCCCTACTGTTACTTCGATTCCCGGAAGAAGGTGCGGCTGCTCAACCCGGAATACGGCGGGGACGGCAACAAGGCCGGAACCTGCGACACGAAAGCGACGCCGGCAGTTTCCTTCCCGGGGCACTGGGCTCCCAATGCCGTAGTGTTCTACTCCGGGAGCCAGTTCCCGCCGCAGTATCGGGGCGGATTGTTCGTCGCATTCCACGGTTCCTGGAACCGCAGGCCGGCGCCACAGGAGGGATTCCGGGTTACTTTTTCTCCTTTCCAGAACGGAAAGGCGACCGGGACCTACGAGACCTTCGCGAGCCCCTCCGGCGAGCCGACCTCGATCCGGCCGTCCGGACTGGCCGTCGGCCCGGATGGGTCCCTGTATATCGGAGCGGATGCGCAGGGCAAGATCTGGAAAGTGATGTATGTCGGGGAAAAGTAGGAGCAGACCGATCGAGAACAGCGGAATAACAGGGGAGGCACGATGAATCGTTTGATCCTGGCCGGTCTGACCCTGCTCGCGGCGCCGGTCGCCGCGCAGCAGCCCGCCCCGGCTCCCGCTCCACCGCTTCCGGCCCCGCTTGCGGTCGGAGTGGAGGCGCCAGACTTCACCCTCTCCGCGGCGACCCGCGAGGGGGTGAGCACCAGGCCGTTCAATCTCCGGGAACAGCGGGGGAAGACGGTCGTGCTGGCCTTCTTCTTCAAAGCGCGGACCAGCGGCTGAACGGTCCAAATGGACGCGTACCGTGATCAGTACGCGCAGCTGTTCGGCAACCAGGACCAGGTGACGCTGGTCGCGATCAGCGTTGACGCCGACACTACCCTGGCCGCCTGGGCCAAAGAGCGGAATTACCACTGGACCTTTGCCAGCGACACCGGGGCTGTGGTGGGACAGAAGTACGGCTCGGTGCGCCGGCGGCAGGACGGGACCCTCATCGACAACCGTACCCTGTTCATCGTCGGGCCCGACGGGAAGATCGCCCACCTGATGGCGCCGTTCCGGGAGGCCGACGCTACGGCGTATACGGAACTTGGCGAGGCGGTGAAGCGGATCTCGGGAGGGAAGGACTGAGGGTTTGAAGGTTTGAGGATTAGGGCCGGATCGCGGCCGAAAGGGCCGGGAGGGTAGGATCGATCTCGAGGACCCGGTGGCGCTCCAACAGCGCTTCCGGGTCTTTCAGCATGTGGCCGGTGAGGATAGCGACGACCCGGGCCCCGGCCTCGATGGTTCCGGCCCGGATCAGCCGGCGGAGACCAGCCAGGCTGGCCGCGCTGGCCGGCTCGCAGCCCACTCCCGCCCCATCGATCACGGCCTTGGCCGCCAGAATCTCCGGGTCGGTAACGCTGGTCACCACACCGTTGGTCTGCCGGATCGCTCGAACGGCACGGTCCCAGCTGGCCGGATTGCCGATCCGGATGGCGCTCGCCACGGTTTCCGCATCTACCCTAACCCGCTCCTGGAATCCGCCCGCGAAGCCCCGCGCGAAGGGGGCGGCGCCCTCCGCCTGCACGACTGCGAGCCGGGGCACCGTTCCGATGAGGCCCCAGGCGCGGGCCTCCTCCAGGGCTTTGCCGAACGCGGCCGTGTTCCCCAGGTTGCCGCCGGGCAGCACGATCCAGTCGGGGGGGCGCCAGTCCAGCTGCTGGAGCAGCTCGAAGATGATGGTCTTCTGGCCCTCCAGCCGGAACGGGTTCACGCTGTTCAGGAGATAGAGTCCCAGCTGCCGGCTCGCGTCCTCGACCAGCTCCAGACAGGCGTCGAAATCTCACCGCACCGCCAAGACCCTGGCGCCGAATCCCACGGTCTGGGCCAGCTTACCGGTCGCGATTTTCCCGGCGGGCACCAGCACATAGGCCGGCAGCCCGGCCTGGGCGGCGTAGGCTGCGAGCGAGGCGGAGGTATTGCCGGTCGACGCGCAAGCAACCGCCCGCACCCCGCTCCGCACCGCCTGGGTGATTCCCACCGTCATGCCGCGATCCTTGAACGATCCCGTCGGATTCATGCCCTCGTGCTTCAAGGCAAGGTCGGCCGAGCCGGCCCAGGCCGAGATGGCGTCTCGGGAGAGGAGAGGAGTGTCGCCTTCCGGATAGGTGATAGGTGCGGCGGCGCCCGGGAGGATGAGCTCTCGAAATCGCCAAACTCCGCCGGTCAAAGGGGCGGCCTGACCCGCGGAATGGGAGCTTCGGGTGAGACGGCTATCGAAGAGGTCGCGGAGCGCCGGGCCGATGAGCTCGGGCGGTCCGTGCCGTACTTCGAGCAAACCGTCGCAGGTGGGGCACCGAACCGTTTGGCTCAGCTCATCGAGGTCCGCCCGACACGAGGTACAGGCGAGCCAGGTGGCCGCTCCGGCTGAACGCCCGCCGACGTTGGGGGCCAGATCGGACCGGGCGGGGGGCGTCATACCTGGCGAGCGCCCTCGAGATCTGGTGCAGCGATGCGCGCGGTGCAGGCGATTCCCACCGACCGGTACGCGGTCGTCATCGCAGCGGCGACCCGGCTACCCTCGGTCTCCCCTTCCACCAGGGCGAACGCGGTCGGCCCACTGCCCGAAATGGAGCAGCCCAACGCCCCCGCGGCGAGCGCTGCCCGCTTGGCTTCGCGAAAGCCGGGGAGCAGGGCGGCCCGGGCCGGCTCGGCGATCCGGTCTTCGATGGCCCGGCCGAGGAGGGCCAGGTTTCCCGAGTGCAAAGCGGAGACGAGCGCGCCCACTTGGGCGGCCTGGTACACCGCGTCGTCCCGGGAGATTGCCTTCGGCAGCACGGCACGGCCCTCGCGCGTGGGGAGGGAATACTCCGGATGGGCCAGCACGACTCGGAGCGCCGGTGGGACCGGCAGGCGCACGAGGTCGAGCGGCGCGAGCGAGCGGATCAGGACGAACCCCCCGAGCAGGGTGGCGGCGACATTGTCGGCATGGTGGCCGGATACCGTGGCTTCGGCGGTGAGGGCGGCCTCGAGCAGGGCACTCCAGGGAAGCGGATGAACGAGCAGGAGATTCGCAGCCACGGCACCGGCCACCGCGGACGCGGCGCTGCCACCCTCCCCGCCCGCGAGGGGAAGGCCCTTCTCGATGAAGAGCGTCAGGCCAAAGCCGGCGTCGGCGCGGCGGAGGACTTCTCGCGCGGCAATGCCAGTCGTGTGCTGCTCCGGGTCTGCCGGCAAGGAGGGATGTCCCGGGTCGGTAATGACGATCCCCCGTGCTTCGGTCCGCTCCGCGGTAACGAGGTCTCCCGCGCCGGTGATGGCGAGACCAAGGACGTCGAAACCTGGTCCGACGTTGCCGACCGAGCCAGGGGCGAAGACCCGGACGCGCTGGGGTGATAGTGACAGGACTGGGCTCCCGAACAGTGTCGTGCTGGGGGACCAGCATATCGCGCTGCGCGGCGAAAGTCCACCTAGTCGAAACCTGTTCTACTACTTAGAATTCCACCCGCTTTGCCGCCGGGCCCCCCCGGCTGCCGTGGCGCGGCGTAATCCGCGCGAAGGGAGACCATCCCTGAAGGGAGTGCCCCCCCACTCATGAAGATCGCGGTTCCCCAGGAGACCCGGTCCGGGGAGAGCCGGGTGGCCCTAGTGCCGGAGTCCTGCAAAAAGCTGATCCAGTTGGGCTACAGCGTCGCGGTCGAGGCGGGAGCCGGTCAGGCGGCCCGCTTTTCCGATCAGGTCTACCGGGAAGCCGGTTGCGCCGTCGAGCCTGATCCCGGCGCCATGGTGAGCTCTGCGGACCTGCTGCTCAAGATGAACCCTCCGGCGATGGAGGCGACTGCCGGACGCGACGAGGTCCAGTGGATGCGCCCCGGCGCCATCTACCTCGGGTCCCTCATGCCGCTCCGAAACCTGGGTGTGGTCCGGGCCCTCGCGGCTCGGCGGATTACCGCCTTTTCCACCGATACGCTCCCTCGGACTACGCGTGCCCAGGCGATGGATACTCTGTCCTCGATGGCCAACATCGCCGGCTACAAGGGCGTGCTCCTCGCCGCCAATGAGCTGAGCAAGTACTTCCCGATGCTCATGACCGCCGCGGGCATGGTGCCGCCGGCCAAGGTCTTCGTGATCGGCGCGGCGGTTGCCGGCCTCCAGGCCATAGCCACCGCGCGCCGGCTCGGCGCCAACGTTGTCGCGACGGATGTCCGCCCCGAGGTCAAGGAGCAGATCGAGAGCGTCGGCGGTAAGTACGTGGGCATCGAGCTGGCCCAAAGCGCGGAGGCGGGCGGCGGATACGCCAAGGAACTGTCGGAGGAGGACCGTGTGCGCCAGCGGCAGCTGCTCGCCGAGCAGTGCGCCCAGTCGGATGTGGTGATCACCACCGCGCTCATCGGCGGGGTGTTCGCGCCCCGTTTGATCACCGCCGAGATGGTGCGGGCCATGCGGCCCGGCGCGGTGATCGTGGATCTCGCCGCGGAGGGCGGAGGCAACTGCGAGCTCTCCCGCGCCGGAGAGACGGCGGTGGTCGACGGGGTCACCATCCTCGCGCCGCTCAACCTCCCGGCTACCGTGCCCACCCACGCTAGCCTGCTCTTTTCGCGCAACCTTACGGCCTTCCTTCAGGCCTTCACCAAGGACGGCGCCTTCCAGCTGGATCTCAGCGACGACATCCAGCAAGGCGCGGTCATCACCCACGACGGCGAGGTCCGGCACGCCCCCACCCGGGAGGCGCTGGCCAAAGCCGGGACCTAAGAGGAGACCCTCAAAGATGCCCCAGTCGATTGACTACTGGTCGATGCTCTCGGTCTTCATGCTGGCCACCTTCATCGGGCTCGGCGTGATCCGCCGGGTGTCTCGGTTGCTGTACACCCCCCTCATGTCCCTCACCAATGCGATCTCCGCCATTGCGGTGGTCGGCTCGATCATCGTGACCGGTGCGGACTACCCCACCAAGATTCGGATTCTCGGGGCGGTCGCGCTGTTCGCGTCCATGACCAACATCGTGAGCGGGTTCCTGATCACCGATCGGATGCTCAAGATGTTCAAGACCGAGCGCAAACCGGGTGAGGGAGGACCGTCATGATCCACGGGATCGTCCAGTTCTCCTACATCCTGGCGACCGCGCTCTTCGTCTTTTCGCTCTATTGGATGAACGCCCCGACGACGGCTCGGCGGGGCGTCTTTGCCGGGGTGGCGGCCATGCTGATCGCGGTGCTGGCCACCTGGGCCCAGCCGGAGGTGCGGCACCACGGGTGGATCATCCTGGCCATCGCGGGCGGGTTCCTGGTCGGGGTGCCGCTCTCCCGGGTGTCGCTCACCGCGGTGCCCCAGCGGACCGCGCTCTCCCACGCCTTCGGTGGCCTGGCGGCGGGCCTGGTCGGGACCGCGAAGTACTACCTCTGGCTGGGCGAAGGGCAGGAGAACCTGACACCCTTCCGGATGATCGCCATCGTCGTCGAGATCATTCTCGGGTATCTCACCTTTACCGGGAGCCTCATGGCCGCCGGGAAGCTGCAGGAGATCAAGTGGATCCCCCAGCGGCCGGTGACCTATCCGCTCCAGAACCTGACCAACATCGGGCTCCTGCTGATCGCGGCGGCGATCGGCGTGGCGCTGGTGATCCAGCCGGCTGCGCCCTGGGCGCCCGTGCTTTTCCCGGTGATTATCGCTCTGGCCCTCCTCTTCGGCGTGCTGCTGATCATTCCGATCGGGGGCGCCGACATGCCCACGGTGATCGCGATCCTGAACTCCTACGCCGGCCTCGCCGCCGTGGCGATGGGCTTCGTGCTCGACAACAAGCTGCTCATCACCGCCGGGGCGCTCGACGGCTCCAGCGGCCTCATCCTCGCCATCATCATGTGCAAGGCGATGAACCGCTCCTTCACCAACGTGCTCTTTGGGGCCTTCGGCCAGGTGCAGCAGGCCCAGGCCGGCGGGGAGGAAAAGGTCTACAAGGAGGAGACCTTCGAGGGCGCGGCCCAGGTCCTGGAGCAGGCCAATCTCGTCGTGGTGATCCCGGGCTATGGCATGGCCGTGGCCCAGGCCCAGCACAAGGTACGGGAGTTGTACGACCAGCTGAAGAAGCGGGGCATCACCGTCAAGTTCGCCGTCCACCCGGTGGCCGGCCGGATGCCGGGACATATGAACGTGTTGCTGGCGGAGGCCGACATCCCCTACACTGACCAGGTCACGATGGAGGAGATCAACGCCGACATGCCCCAGTGCGACGTGGCGCTGGTGGTGGGAGCCAATGACGTGGTGAACCCAGCAGCCCGCCACGACAAGACCAGCCCGATTTACGGGATGCCCATCATTGACGCGGACAAGGCCCGCACCGTATTCGCCATCAAGCGGAGCAAGCGTCCGGGGTTCGCCGGCATTGACAATGAGCTCTACTTCTCCGATAAGACCTGGATGCTCTTCGGCGATGCCAAGAACGTCATCGGGGAGCTGGTGAAGCAGTTCTCCGGCGCCGGGGTTCACTGATCAGAGCCGGTGGGAGTAGGGGAGCGGAAAATCAGACAGCAGGCCGGTGCAGGCTTGGGCTACTGATACGTCTCCCCATTCGGCAGCGGGACTGAGGCGGCTGGAAGGCCGATCAAGCGGCTGGCTTTCCAGCCGTTTGAGCGTCCGGGTGGCTGAAAACGGCGCAAGCTCAAGCCGGGCCGTGTTTTAGTAACCCATTGAATTTCAGCAGCTTACGCCATATATTTCATGGTTCGGCCGCGGTGGCCCTGGGCCCCGCGAGTGAGCCTTAACGCGCAGTGACGAAGGAGGCATTTGACGTGGCGAACGCCCCTCGCACCAAGCGTGGCGCAGTGAAGCCGGCTCAGATCGCCAAGGCGGTGGATGAGGGCCGGGAGAGCCTGGATCTCTATCTGGACGAGATCAGCCGGGTTCCCCTGCTTTCCCGCGACGAGGAGATGGAGCTGGCCCGGAAAGCGTTCCGGGGGAATGTGGCCGCGCAGGAGAGGCTGGCGCGGCACAACGTGCGTTTCGTGGTGTCGGTCGCCAAGAAGTTCCAGAACCGGGGAGTCCCGCTGGTCGACCTGATCGGCGAGGGCAACCTCGGTTTGATGACCGCGGCCCGGAAGTTCGATCCGGACCGCGGGGTGAAGTTCATTTCCTACGCGGTGTGGTGGATCCGACAGGCGGTCCAGGCGGCGATTGCGCGGCATGGACGGCCGGTTCGGGTGCCGCTCAACCGGACCGCGGACCTCAGCCGGCTGGGCCGCACGACCACGCTGCTCAAGGAACGGTTGGGCCGGATGCCCACGACCGAAGAGCTGGCGCGGGCAACCGGGCTTACCCCCGAGGCGGTGCGGTCGCTTTCCGCGCTCAACTCCGAGGCGGTGCGGCTCGACCATCCCACTCGCGATGGCGACGGAAACGAGCGGATCGAGCGGTTTGCCGCCGACCAGGAAGGTACCGATGCCGGGACGATGGCGAACAGCCAGACGAACGACATCGAGGCTGCCCTGGCGACGCTGCCGCCCCGAGACGCCAAGGTGCTCCGGCTCTACTTCGGCATCGAGGACGGGCAGAGCCGGACCCTGGAGGAGATCGGCCGGATGATGGGGGTGACCCGGGAGCGGATCCGTCAGCTGCGGGACCGGGCGCTGATTCGGCTCCGCGAAGGAGAGACCGGAGAGCGGCTGAAGGATCTGGTCGCCTAGGGCGGTCGAGTCGTCCAATAAGGCCCCCGGTACCTTTCGGCACCGGGGGCCTGGTTCTTTTTCAGCGGGCCCCCCGGGTTAGGTTGCGGTGATGAGAATCCACCAATGGTCGAATGGTCGAAGAGGAACGGCCCGGAGCCGACAAAGGCAAACTCGTCGTAGTTGGGAACTGGCAGCAGCAGCTGCAGTCGGACCAGGAGGCCGCCCCGCTGGATCGGGACCTCGTTGCCATGCTTCTGGTAGAAGACTCCGCCTCCATCGAACTCGGCCGAGGTCTTGAAGTGGGCGATCACGTCCCCCGTGGCCAGCAGGGGGGTGGGGTTGAGGAAAGTGCGGAGCGGGATGTCCTCCCCGTCCGGAAGGTCCTGAGGGTCACCGACGCCCACTCCCGGGTCCAAATGCTCCGGGACCAGACTGTCTCCGCCATCGCCGCCCCACCCGCGGGTGCCACTGGGTCACGCCCCGGCTTCCTTGACACGGGCTCCCCCGTGACATAGCCATAGAAGTCTGCGAAGCCAGAAGGTGGCGGATA
>DATECI010000374.1:0-6586 GCA_035286985.1 Gemmatimonadales bacterium | reverse complement strand
CTGGCCCAGGCGGGCGCTCCCGACCCGGGACCGGCCCGGGCCCGGCCACCGCCCATGCCACCCATCGCCCCCATGCCCGCCGTGGGGTTGCCGAACAGTGCGGCAGCCCCGCCGAGCTTGCCTAACCCGCTAGCCAGGCAGAGATCCATAACGCCCTCCCGGTCCTGGAACCGGTGGATCTGGCAGTCATGGCCGGCGACGTGGTCCTTCCGGCCGGTCACGACCAGCTCCCCTTCGCCGACTCCCCGGGCCTTGGCAAGCGAGTCCACGACCTGCGCCAGATCCGCCGTCTTCATCACCATGACCAGCTGCTGCGAGTGCAGGACCAGGTAGTTCTCCCCGCCGGCCGGGTTCAGGATGAAGGCCCCAGGACCGGCCGGCGTTGCCAGTTCCATCCGGACCTTGTTGCCCTTGACGAATGCCTGGATTTCGCTCGGCACCTCGCGGATGCGCATTCCGAGCACGCCTTCAAACAGCTGCCCGAATAGCGGATGAAGCGGAGTCGCCACGAGCACGGCCCCGACCACTGCGGGGGCCAATCTCAGGACACGCATCGGGCAACCTCGTGAGGCTCGGAGAGTCCGACTGGAATGCGCCGCGTAGGAATCGAACCTACAACCTAGTGATTAAGAGTCACTTGCTCTGCCAATTGAGCTAGCGGCGCCCGGTACGGCCGGTCAGGATCCATGACCCCAACGGGAATCGAACCCGTATTACCACCTTGAAAGAGTGGTGTCCTGACCGTTAGACGATGGGGCCTCCAGTGCTTGATAGCGCTAACGGGATTCGAACCCGTGTTCCAGCCTTGAGAGGGCTGTGTCCTGGGCCTCTAGACGATAGCGCCATACTCGGAGCCGACCAGCTCGTCCTTGACCGTCTGGTCCGCCCAATCGCCCGAAGCAGGCCCGGCAGGAATCGAACCTGCAACCCCCGGTTTTGGAGACCGGTGCTCTACCAATTGAGCTACGGACCTACTGCTCTCTGGTCCCAGCGGCGCTCCCACGCCTTTCCAGGGTGGCTGACGGGACTTGAACCCGCAACCTCCGGAGCCACAGTCCGGCGCTCTAACCGATTGAGCTACAACCACCACGGTGGTTTCGTCCCGCCGTTCTGCGAGCCCGCAATTCTAGCGAGTCGAGCGCGTCCCGGTCAAGTCGAATCGCACGCTAACCCCGTTTCGGCGCGGAACTTGCCCCTCGGCCCCCCGATTGATCGCAATTGCACCGGAGTGAAATCCTTTGCCCTGAACTACCGTTCGGGCGCAGCCGGGCTTCGGGCGAAGTTCGTAAGTCGTTATCGCTTGGGATACTAGAGAGGATTTCTATGCCGCCGCGTTCGGGCCGCCCCTGGGCCATCCTAATGCCGGTGTTTGCCGCAATGATCCTTGCGGGTTGCACCAAGGAACTTACCGGTCCCCGTATCGCTACCCTCGTCATCGTCTCGGGATCGGGACAGCAGGGGGTCATCGGAGCGACCCTGGCCCAGCCCCTTCGGGTTCGGGTGGAAGATCAGAACAGCCAACCGATCGCCGGCGTCACGGTCGCCTGGCGCGTCATCTCGGGCGGCGGGACGGTTACCCCGGGGCAGAGCCTCACCGATCAATCAGGCGAAGCCGCGGCGACGCTGCAGCTCGGTACCATCGCGGGGCCCAACACCGTGACCGCGAGTCTCAGCGAGGCCGTCTCGGTCGCCTTCAGTGCGACCGCGACGACCGCGCCGCCGGCCCGCCTCGAGGCCACCGCCGGAAATGCCCAGACCGGTGCGGTGGGAGCACAGCTTCCCCAGAATCTCGTCGTCCGATTGACCGACGACCTTGGTAATCCGAAAGCGGGAGTGACCGTGACATTCACGGTGACGTCCGGCGGAGGAACGGTGAGTGCACCTTCCGCGGTGACCGACGTTGCCGGAACCGCCTCGGTGCGCTGGACGCTCGGCAGTGTGGTTGGACCACAGACCATCCTGGCCACGGCCAGCGGGGTGGCACCGCTCACTCTCACCGCCACGGCCCAGGCCACCGCCGCCGATGCGATCGCGATCGTCTCCGGCAACAATCAGAGCGGGTCACCCGGGACGGTGTTGAGCCTGCCGCTCACGGTCCGAGTCACTGATCGGTTCGGCAATCCGGTCAGCGGGGCCCTCGTCGTCTGGGCCGCTGCTGCCGGGAGCGGGTCGGTGAATCCGGTTTCCAGCGTCACCAATACCACAGGCCTGGCCACGACGACCTGGACGCTGGGTGGCGTCGGCGGGCTTACTCGGGTCACCGCCACGAGCGGCACCCTCGGGGTGACGTTCGCGGGTGGCGTGAACGTGAACTACGCCTCGATCAGCGCCGGTGGCCGGAACACCTGCGGCGTCACCATCGACAATGTCATGCTCTGCTGGGGCTATAACGGCGAGGGCCAGCTCGGCATCGGCCAACCGCCCCAGGGCAGCGGCGCCATCTTCGCTTCTCCGCAGCCGACCGGGGCGACCGGAAACCTCACCTTCCTCCAGGCCGTGGTGGACCTCTATCATGGCTGCGCGATCACGCTCTCGAGCATCGGGTACTGCTGGGGAGTGAATCATGACGGACGGCTGGGCGACAACACGACGATCCCGAAGAACGCTCCCACCCAGGTGCTGACCCCGGTCTCGTTCCGGATGCTCGGCGTGAGCCGCAATCATACCTGCGGCCTTTCGCTCTCCGATCGGATCTGGTGCTGGGGTTACGCCGGTGATGGCCAGACCGGTACCGGCGCGCCTCCACCGGCTCCGACCGACTTCCTGGTGGCTCCGACCGAGGTAGCCGGCAATCCGACCCTCCGATTCCAGACCCTGGCCGCG
Organism: Gemmatimonadales bacterium; assembly: GCA_035286985.1. Lineage (GTDB taxonomy): Bacteria > Gemmatimonadota > Gemmatimonadetes > Gemmatimonadales > GWC2-71-9 > JABFSM01. The sequence goes on along the minus strand of DATECI010000374.1, from coordinate 3,763 downwards.
GGTGGCCAGCACGCGTGCGCAGTCACGACGGCGGCCTTGGGGAGCGCGGCGTATTGCTGGGGCTTCAACGCCACCGGGCAGCTGGGGGACAATACGACGATCACGCGCTTGGTCCCCACGGCAGTGTCGGGAAGCCTCGCCTTCAGCGCCATCGCCGCCGGTTATGATCACACCTGCGGGCTCACCACCGCCGGCGGGGTGCACTGCTGGGGCAAGAACACCGACGGGCAGCTGGGCGACGGCAGCAACACCGATTCCAGCATTCCGGTGGTCGTCGCCGGTGGTCCCTACGCCGCAATCGCGGCCGGGGAAAAGCACAGCTGCGCACTCACGCCTGCCGGCACCGCGTTCTGCTGGGGCAGCAACGCGAACGGCCAGCTGGGCCAAGCCGGTGCCAGCAGCAACGCGCCGGTCGAGGTCAGCGGCGGTCATCTGTTCGGCACCATCTCCGCGGGGGATCGGCACACCTGTGCGGTCACCCGGGTGACCTTCCCGGCCCAGCCGGAGGCTTGGTGCTGGGGAGACAACCAGTACGGGCAGCTGGGCAACGGCGCGCAGGGACTGGCCCCCGTGACGAGTCCCGTGAAAGTGGCGTTTCAGCCGTAAGGACAGCTATCGGCTATCGGCTATTAGCTATCGGCATTTAGCTATCAGCTATCAGCTTGCGAATCGGGAACGGCCCTTCGGAGTTAGGAGGGCCGTTTTGCTCGGGACAAGCCGATAGCTGATAGCCGATGCTGCGACATGTGCAACTCCCTCCCCCATCCGCATCTCCCCGCCGACCCCAAAACCGGGAGGATGCGATGTACCGGCCCCTGCTCGCCCTGCTATTCCTTGCAGCTCCGCTTGGTACCCCCCTGAATGCCCAGGGCTGGATCGATCTCGAACGGCCGCCGGCGAACATCCGATTGCCCTCCCCGTTGGTCCGGGTCGAATCGTCGGTGCGCGCGATCGTCGATGGCCGGATCGCCCGTTTCGAGGTGCAGGAGCGCTTCCGGAACACCGGACCTGGCATCGCCGAAGGGACGTACCTGTATCCTCTCCCCGGCGAAGCCGTGTTCAGCGATTTCTCCCTGTTCCAGGGCGAACGGGAGCTCAAGGGCGAGATGATGAATGCCGAACAGGCCCGCACCATCTACGAAGGCATCGTACGACGGCTCAAGGATCCTGCCCTGCTCACGTTGGTCGGTCACGGTCTGATTCGGGCCCAGGTGTTTCCGGTTCAGCCCGGCGAGACCCGCACCGTGATTCTGCGCTACACCCAGCTCCTGGGGCGTGAGGGCGACGCACTCCGGCTCCGCTACGCCGCCGGAGATCGGGGGGAGGGGCCGGTCGGCGTTACCATCGAAATCCGGGGCGAGGCCCAGTTCGCTACCCCCTATTCGCCCACCCACCAGATCGCCGAAGAGCGGCGCGACGGGACCCTTCGCATTACCGTGGCCAGACCGGTGCGCGGAGATCTGGATCTGGTGCTGCCGTTTCGACGCGGACTGGTGGGTGGCACCGTCCTCACCCACGCCGATCCCGGTGAGGACGGCTTCGCGCTGCTCTTCCTGGCGCCCCCGCCCTCCGGCGAAACAGCGCTCATGGGCCGCGACCTCACCCTGGTGGTCGATGTGTCCGGCTCGATGAGTGGAGAAAAGCTCGATCAGGCCAAGGCCGCCCTCCGTCAAGCCCTTGGCTCGTTGCAGGCCAGGGACCGGTTCCGCCTGATCGCGTTCAGCAATGGGGTGCGCCAGTTCCGAGAGGGCTTTGCTCCGGCCACGGCCGAGGCACTCGCCGACGCGCGGAATTTCGTCGAGGGACTCGTCGCCAACGGGGGTACCAATCTCGGCGGAGCAATCGAAGCTGCCCTGGCGGATCGGCCGGATGGGGAACGTCTGGCTATGGTCCTGGTCCTGACCGACGGTCTTCCTACGGTCGGCGAGCAGGCGCCCGATCGGATCGCGGCGAACGCTGCGGCCCGCTCCGCGCCCGCCCGGATTTTCACGGTGGGGGTGGGCCATGATGTGAATACCTACCTCCTGGACCGGCTGGCGGTGGACGGCCGCGGCAGCGCCACCTACGTCTCTCCCGGTGCCGACGTCAGCGATGCGGTCGGCGGGGTACTCGGCAAGCTCTCGCGTCCCGCCCTGGTCGACCTTCGGATCGTGGACGCGCCGGTGCGCTTCCTGGATCAGACCCCTGCGGCTCTCCCCGATCTCTTTTACGGCGAAGAGCTGGTCGTGCTGGCCCGCTATCGAGGTGAGGGCACTGGCCCGGTAACCATCGAGGGAACCCGCAACGGCCGGCGGGAGCGCTTTACGATCGCAGCGACGTTCGCTCGCCGCGAGCCGGCCAACGACTATGTCCCCCCGCTCTGGGCGGCCCGCCGGATCGGGGAGCTCACCCGCCAGATCCGCCTGGAAGGGGCCGCGCCCGACCTGGTTGCGCGGGTTAGGGAGCTTGGCCTTCGCTACGGGATCCTGACCGAGTACACTTCCTATCTGGTCCAGGAGCCCGGCGTCGTAGCGGAAGGCCCCCCGACGCCGCTCCCCGCCGGAGCCCGGATGGCGCGGGAAATGACTGGAGCCCAGGCGTTCGATGCCGCGAAGGCGAGCGCCAGTCTCTCGAACAGCTCCTCCCTGCAAGCAGCCGATGCCGCAGTCGCGGGACGGCTCGAGGAGATGCGCGTCCTCGCGACCCGGGGGAAGCCAGAGACCGCGGAGGTGCGCCGCGCGGGAGGGAGGGTGATGGTCTTCCGAGCGGGGGTCTGGACCGATATGGCCATGCGCGACAGCCTGAAGACGAAAACGATCGCTCCCTTCAGCCCGGCCTACTTCGCCCTGGTCAGAGCTCGCTCCGAGCTCAAGGCCGCGCTTGCAATCGGCCAACCGCTCGTGCTGGCGGGCCGGCGGATCGCTCTCAAGGTGGCCGACGGCGGAGCCACCGCATGGAGTCCCGGCGAGCTGGAGCGGTTCCTCCAGGAGTTCGATGGCCGATGATGGCTCCCGTGGCAGACCTCTTCGCCCAGTACCACGGTTCGCTGGTGCGGATGCTCTACCGCCGCACCGGCGACCGGGACCGGGCCGAGGAAATCGCGCAGGAAGTCTTTGCCCGTGCGGTGGCGGCCCCGCCCCGGAACCCCCGGCCGTGGCTCTTTGCGGTTGCGCTCAATCTGGTGCGCGAAGAAGCCCGCACCACGGCACGCCAGGACCGCCGGCTGGTGCTCTACCGCGCCGAACAACCCGACCGGACCCCTCCGCCCGATGAGGAGCTCGATCGGAGCGAGCGGATCGCCCGGGTCCGCGCCGCTCTGGACCTCCTGACAGCGCGAGACCGGGAAGCCCTGCTCCTCAAGGCGGAAGGTTTCAACTACGACGAGATTGCCGCGACGCTCGGGCTGGCTCGGGGCGCGATCGGAACGACCCTGGCCCGCGCGCGGCGCCGGCTGGTCGAAGCATATCGGGCCGGCGGCGGCCAGAAGGAGAAGCAGCATGTCGCATCTTGACGAAGGAACCGTCCACGCCCTGCTTGACGGAGAGATTCCCTCCACCGAGCTGGCGCCGATCCAGGCGCATCTGGCGGACTGCGCGGAGTGCCAGGCCCGGCTCGATGCGGAGCGGGAGCTACTGGGCGCGGCGGACCGCCTGGTCGGTTTGATCGAAGCGCCGGCTGAATCCGAAGCTCGCGCCATCGGGTCCCCTCGCATGGGAAATCGCCGGCGGTGGACCCGCGATCTCGCCTGGGCTGCGAGCATCATTGGAGCGGTAGGCCTTGGGTA
>DATECI010000373.1:0-7186 GCA_035286985.1 Gemmatimonadales bacterium | reverse complement strand
GACCACCCGGTTTTCCGTGAGGGCGACCATGGCCCGAAAGAGCCGCCGGTGGGCATCCCGGTAGAACATCGAGTACTCGAGGATCTGCCCGGCGGAGAGGGCGGCGTCCTGATCGAGCAGCATCGCACCGAGGACCGCCTGCTCCGCCTCCGGGCTCCAGGGAACCGAGCGGAGGGTCTGCTCAACGGTCGAGAAGCTGTCGGGCGATACGGATGTCATCCCAGGTGGGCTTCTTCCAATTGGGGTTTCGGAGAAGGGCCGCCGGATGGTAGGTGACCACCAGCGGGATGCCGCGGTAGGAATGTACTCTCCCGCGGAGGTCCGCGAGACTGCGGCGCACCTGCAACAACGCCTCGGCCGCGGTCGCACCCAGCGCCACCAGGACTCTGGGGCGGAGGAGCTCGATCTGGCGCTCGAGATAGGGCATGCAAGCGGCGATCTCATCGGGGAGCGGCTTGCGGTTGCCGGGAGGCCGGCACTTGACCGCGTTCGCGATGAAGACCTCCTCGCGCTTGAGGCCGACCGACTGGATGATCTGGTTGAGCAGCTCGCCAGCACGACCCACGAAGGGCCGGCCGGTTTCGTCCTCGACCTGCCCGGGGCCTTCGCCGACGAACATCAAGCCAGCGCTCGGGCTGCCCTCGCCGGGGACAGTGTGGGTTCTTCCTTCGCACAGGAAGCACTTGCGGCAAGCCGCGATGGCGGTAGCTACCTCGTCCAGATTCTCTTCCAAATGTGGAATATCCATCAGGCTCCGCTCGGGGGCGGAAACGTTAATTCCGGAGGTCGTCGGGATGGCTGGAGCGCCTTTCTGCCAGGCGGTCGGGCGGTCAGGCGGGCGGTCAGGCGGGCGGACGGACGAGGCGGTCGGGGCGGACGAGGCGGTCGAGGGTGTCTCCACGACGGCCGCCGGACCGCTTGACTGCCCGACCGCCTCGTCGGAGAGAATCAACTCGTCACCGCCCAGCTCCTTTTGGATCCGGAGGTAGCGTCTCTCCCGCTCGTCCAGGGTCACACTTCGGAACGGCGGCGGCGGAGCTCCCGGAAATTCAGGTCCCCGCTGACTAGCTTGCGCATCGCGAGCGTGGTGAGCTTCATGGCGCGCTCCCGCTCGGCCCACTGGATCTGGCGGTCCTTGGGAAAATCGTTGAGGTAGCGGGCAAAGCGGGCCGCCACCAGGATGGACCGGTACTTGGTGCCGGCGTTGCGAGCCGCATCGGTCGGCGTGAAGATCTCCATCAGCTACTCCTTTTTGTCCTTCAGGCCGGCGAGATCCCGCCGGAGGTTCTGGATGACCTGAGCCAGGTTGGTGAGCCGGCGCACCCGGTGCACCTCGACGTCGAGGATCGCGGCCACGTGGGCCACGGCTTCAACGAAATCGTCGTTCACGACCACATAGTCGTATTCGGCAGCGGCTTGGAGCTCGCCCTCGGCGATGACCATCCGCTGGTCAATCCCGTCGTGGTCTTCGGTGGCCCGGTTCCGCAGCCGCTGGACCAGCACGGCGGCGGAAGGGGGCAGCACGAACACGTGGACGGAATCGGGGAAGCGCTGCCGCACCTGGCGGGCGCCCGCCACGTCGACGTCCAGCACCACGTACCGGCCGGCTGCGAGCCCGCGCTCGACCTCGGAGCGGAGGGTCCCGTACCGGTGACCGCCGTACTCGGCCCACTCCACGAACTCGCCCGCGTCCACTCTCCGCTGGAACTCGGCCTCTTCCAGAAAGTGGTAGTGGTGGCCATCCACCTCGGCGGAACGGCGGGACCGGGTGGTGGCCGAGACGGAATAGGTCACGTCCTCGCGGGCCTCGAGCAGGTGGCGCGCAAGGGTTGACTTCCCGCCTCCCGAAGGCGAGGAGATCACGAGCAGAAACGGGGTTACTCCAAGTTCTCGAGCTGTTCCCGGAATCGCTCCAGCTCTCCCTTCATCGCGACCGCAGCGTGCTGCATGGCCGCGTCGTTGGCCTTGGATCCGACGGTATTCACTTCGCGTCCCAACTCCTGGGCCAGAAAGCCGAGCCGCTTGCCGATGGGGCCGTCGGTCCGGAGGGTCTCTCGACAGGCATCGAGGTGGGCATTGAGCCGGACCAGCTCCTCGGTCACGTCATGCCGCTCGGCGAGGAATGCGATTTCCTGGGCCAGCCGCTGCTCATCCACCGGATGGCCGTCGAGCAGCTTTGCCACAGTTTGGCGGAGGCGCTCCCGCTCGTGCAGCAATCGCATCGGCGCCTGGGCGGCCACCCGCTCGGCCCCCCGGGCGATCGCGGCGAGGCGGTCCTGCAGCTCCTGGGTGAGCACCATTCCTTCGCGGAGCCGGGCCTCGCGGCACTGCTGCGCTGCTTCGGCCACCAGGGGCTCGATCTCGGCCCATTGCCCTGAAGCCACCTCGGCATCGGAGGGCACAAACACATCGGGCTGGCGCAGGATCAGCTCGAGAGGGATTTCCCCGCTCAGGCCGGCTGCGGCCTGCAGCTCCCGAAGCCGGGCAGCCGCCTCGCGGGCCCGCCCCGCATTCACCGCAACCAGGCCGATCGCAGCGGCGGGCGGGCTCTGCCAGCGCAGCTGCACCGTGAGATGCCCGCGCTCGAAGTCGCGCCGCAAGCGGTCTCGGAGATCGGTCTCGAACGCCGCCAGATCCGGGGGCAGCCTGGCCCCGAGATTGAAGAACCGGTGATTGACCGACCGGATCTCCACCCGGAGTACCCCTCCGGCCACCGGTCCTTCCGCGGCCCCGAAGCCGGTCATGCTGTACGGCATAGCCTTGAAATTTAGCTCAGGCGGGCAGCAGGGTGTAGGGGGCGAGTTACAGCAGGTGCTGGGGACCCAGCACCGGTCATAGCAGGCTACCGGCGGTATTCCACCTCGAGGTATCCGTACCAGCCGCCTGGCTGGGCCGGATAGATCGTCTCGATCACGGGGCCCGCCTTGGCGTGGGCGCCGTATCCCGCCACCGTCCAGCGCGGCGCTACCCGGACATCGAGGCTCAGGTCCAGCAGCGTCGCGAGGTTCTGCAACTGGTTCGATGGGCGCATCGCGTACCCGAAATCATCCTTGGCGAAGGCACCACCCCCGACGTACCAGCCGTCGGCTCGATTGGAGAGCCGCAGCTTGCGGACATCGGCGCGGAACGTGGTGCGGGTTCCCGGCCGCAGGGTCAGGCTCGCCGAGAGATCTTCGAGGTTCATCAAGTTGAAGAAGGGGAAGCGAGCGTAGACCCGGGGGGTCGGGAGAATCTGAAAGAAGGTCTGGTGGGTCCCATCCTCCGGGTTGCGGTCGCCGCTGCTCCGGAAATACCCCACTCGTACCCAGGGCCGGACCCCCGGGGCCAGGTCGGGCTGCCAGCCAAACTCGACCGTACCTGCCAGAGCACGGTGATCGAGCCGCCCCCACTCCCCGAACTGCAAGGCGCTCCAGGCGAGCAGATCGACGGGCCCCGCGCGGGTTGAAACGCTCTGGAGGTAATGGGCCCCAAAGGTCCCCACAGCGATGGGATCCTGGTCGGTCTGCCGGTCGGCGAGGGGGCGGTTGTCGGTCTTGAGGAGCTTGCGGCCATCGCGGTAATACATCCCGAAGAGCCGGAACTCACCCCACTCGGCCCCGAAGGGCCCGGGCGCGGTGAGGGCGCCGTAGCCGACCACAACTCCACTCAGGTGCCCCCAGCCGTTGGTCCTGAAGACTCCGGTAGTGGGAAAGCCTGCGACCAGCCTGAGGTTGGTTTTTCCCTGGTTGAACTCGAGATCGAGCCCGTCGAAACTCCGGCCCACATGGGAAAAGCCGAAGGGGCCGATCAGGCGCTGCGCGATACGGCTCCGCTTGACCGCCGCGAGCGCCGGGTTGGCCGGCATGACCTCGGCCCCTTCGGTGAACTCGAAGCGTCCCAGGCGCCCTTGCCAGTGCCGGTCCGGGGTGCGAGCGCGCAGATAGCCTTCCTTGAGGAACAGGCTGGCCGCGCTGGTGGAGTTGTCGTTGGCCTTGTAGTAGTTGGCGCCCAGGCCTAGGAGACCTCGGGGCGCGGGGTCGATGGCATCGGCCGGCAGGCCCAGGAGGATCGGGGCAGCGAACTCCAGGTGCCAGCCGAACCGACGCCCCTGTTGCTCGAGGCCCAGGCGGACAATGGCACCGAGGAAGGAGTACGCCCCCCCCGGTGCATCGCCAAACCAATTCATTGCCTCGCCCCGGACCCGAACCGTGACAACCGGCGTGATTGGTTGGGCCGCCAGCGCGCCCGGGGCGACCAGGAGGACCGCAGCGGCCACGGCCCTGGCCGCGGCGGGCCTCGCGCTCATCATGGGGTCTTGATGGGGCCGGGCTTGACGACCTGCTCCATCAACTCGGTGTTCCATTCGCCTTCGACGTTCATGTGGGCCGCCGCACCCAGGAGCACCGCCTCGATGAGGTTGTGGTTGAGATAGACGTACAGGCCGGGCTGCCGGAACTGGTACAGCATGGCCGCGGCGGCGCCGCCCTCGACGAACCAGGTCTCGAGATCGGTGGCGGGCGGATCGGCAAAGGAATTACTCCAGAAGAGGTCGGCGTGCCCGCCGATCAGGTGGGGCCGGGTATCGCGGTTGGCCTGGGCGTGAATGAAGAGCACCCGTTCTCCGGTTCGGGCGGTGAGCGCCGCGGCACCGGTGAGGGCGCCGACCGCTCCATTGAAGACGACGTGGGTCGGGGTGAGGGTCTTCATGACCCCGATCATGTCGAGCATGCCGGCCAGGGGCGCCGGGTACTGGCGGTAGTTGCCTCTCGCATCGCGGGGCAGATAGAAATCCTGCTCGCCGATGTAGTAGGCTCGATCGTATTGCACCGGGTTGCCCGCCGCATCACGGAGCCCGTCGCGGGGCAGCACCATGATGGCGCCATTCATTCCCGACACGACGTGGAACGGAATCATGGTGCCCCCGGGGGCGCAGTGATACACGAAGACGCCGGGCTTGGTCGCTTTGAACCGGAGCACGACCTCTTCTCCCGGGGCAACGTGGGTCAACTCCGCCCCGCCGAGTGCACCGGTTGCGGCATGGAAGTCGATGTTGTGGGTCAGGGTGCTGGTTGAGGGATTGACGAGGGTCAACTCGACCTGGTCATCCTGATGAACCACGACCAGGGGGCCCGGTACGGTGCCATTGAAGGTCATGGCCCAGATCTTGGCCCCGTCGGGGCCCACGTCCATGAGCTTTTCTTCGATGACCATGCGCACCTGGACGATCTTGGGCGGCCCGACGGCCACCTGATCGTGCACCGGCACGAGCGGCGGGGCAACCAGCTCCTGGGTGGTGCGTTCCATCTGAGCCGGGTTGGTCGGAATCTCCGCCCGCTGGCCCCGATCGGGAGCGGCGCCTGGAGCGCACCCCATCGAGTGGGCAACGGCCCAGATCGAGAAGGCAACAGGGATGAGCTTCAGCGGCGACGTCCGCATGTCACGTCTCCTTTCGGTTCGGTTGGCCTTACGTTTTAGTGGCCGGAGCCCAGCAATGGGAGGGCCTAGCCGGAGGGCATCTTCAACTGGGGCGTAATGATACATGATAAACGTTCAGCGTGCGGCACTAGCGGGGCTGGCGGGGACGGCCGTGATGACGGGGCTGTGGTATATCGAGCCAAAGATTGGGCTGGCGCAATTGGCGGTCGGCAACATCCTGAGCAGCCTCCTGGCAGTGGTCACGGCGTATGCTTCGGTCGGACCGGCGGTCGGGTGGGCGATCCATTTCGCGGTTGGGGTCATCCTGGCCTGGGGTTACGCCGCCGGATTCGCGCGACGGCTTCCCGGCCCGCCGATGGTCCGGGGGATGGTCTACGGTCTACTGGTCTTCAGTATCGCTCAAGCGGTCTTCATGCCGCTGGTCGGGGGCGGGGTGTTCTCCCGGGGTGACCCGCAGCTGCTCATGGGGAGCCTGCTCGGGCATCTGGTTTACGGTGGAGTGGTCGGCGCGATCTATGGAGCGACCCCACCGGCGCCGAGAGCCGCTTGAATCCACCCCGGCCAGGTTCCTGAGCCGGTCCACCCAGACGCAAAGGGGCGGCAACCCACGCTGCCGCGGTCAGGGCGGGACGGCCCGTCGGCTCACCGCCCAGACGTAGCTGGCGACCTCGGAAAGCTGAGTGTCGTTGAGGTTCCCGGGGCGACGGACCATCGATGTATTGGGCACCCCGTCGCGGAGCACCCGCAGGATCATGGCAAGGCTGCCGTCTCCGTTCCGCCACTTGGGGGACCGCAGCGTCGGCGCGATCGCGGTTCCCTCGAGCTTAGCGCCATGACAGGCGGCACAGGTACCCTGGCCATAGAACAGCTTCCGCCCGGCTGCGATCGCCACCCGCCTCGCGGCAACGCTGTCCCGGAACGCCTTGGCGGCGTCGGCCTGCCGCCCGACCGATTGGGCGAATCCCGGGGATACCGGCATGGCCAACACGATCGCCAGCCAACCCAAGCGGGTCAGGCCGCGGCGACTCATCATCGATCCCTGGCGATCTGGGTTCGGCATGGATACAGAGGTGGGGGGGGGAGGCCATCGCCGATTCTCGAGTCCAACCGAAGCGGTTGCCGGATCGGACCACGGGCGCTTCCGAAAATAGTGCGGTTTGCCGGAAAAGCGGACACCGAGGCATCCGAGGGCGGCACCTAGTTCGCAAACTCCCACCGCACCCCGAAGGTACTCGCGTACCCCGGGATCAGGAGCCCCGGAACATGGAAGACGTTCTGGCCACCCTGCATGTTGTAGCGGTTGTACCAGGCCATGAAGGACCCGAGCTGGAGCCCGATGTAACCGCGGTAGTAGGTGAGCGCCGGCAGCACCACCGGGAGGCTGTCGGCGGTCTGGCCGAGCACGCCGGTTCCCCACCGCTCCATGCTCACCTGGAGCTTCAGGTTGAAGATCCCGCTCTTGAAGGTGGGCAGAAACTTGCTCTGAATCGTCGCCGCGACCTGGGCGTGCTTCGGGGGCTGCCCCTCGGGAGAGCTCCGGACCGGATTGTTGAACCATCCGCTCACACTGAGCCACTGGCGGGGGGAGATCCGTCCCGCCAGGGTCACCCAGTCGTTTCGGGTTCGCAAGGTGGAGGGCGCGATGAAGGCGATGCCGGGATACTGGGCATAACCCGCCGGCGCAAACCCCTTGTTGGTGGTAAAGCCGCCCTCGAGATCGGCAAAGGAACTCCGCCATGCCACGACAACGCTCCGTTCGTCGAGGTCCTGC
>DATECI010000372.1:0-7604 GCA_035286985.1 Gemmatimonadales bacterium | reverse complement strand
CGGACACCCAATCATCATCATCCCAATACCATTTATCTGGGTAATCTGTGGATGCTGTTTCACCGCTTACCGTTTACCGTTCACCGATATGCGCACCGCCCGCCGGACCCACACCTTCACCGAATCCGTGATCCGCGGGATGACCCGCCTTGCCACCGAGCACCGGGCCATCAACCTGGCCCAGGGGTTCCCCGATTTCCCCGCGCCCCGCGTCCTCAAGGAAGCCGCCGCCGCCGCCATCTACGCCGACATCAACCAGTACGCCATTACCTGGGGCGCCAAGCGGCTCCGCGATGCGGTCGCCCGGAAGTATGGCGAGTGGTACCGCATGGAGGTCAACCCGGAGACCGAGCTTACCGTCACCTGCGGTGCCACCGAGGCCATGGCCGCCGCTCTGCTCGCCCTGGTGGATCCCGGCGAGGAGGTCATCGTCCTCGAGCCGTTCTACGAGAACTACGGGCCCGACGCCATTCTCTGCGATGCCAAACCGGTCTTCGTGCCGCTCCTCCCGGGGCAGCCCCTCGATCTCGATCGCCTGAAGTCGGTCTTTTCCGACCGCACCCGCGCCATCGTCCTGAACACGCCCGCCAATCCCTCCGGGCGGGTCCTAACCCGCGGGGAGCTGGAGGGCGTGGCGGAGCTGTGCCGGCGCCATGATGCCTGGGCGGTGACCGACGAGATCTACGAGCACATTCGCTATCAAGGCGAGCACATTCCCATCGCCACCCTGCCGGAGATGGGGGAGCGCACCATCACCATCTCGGGCGCTTCCAAGACCATGAGCATCACCGGCTGGCGCATCGGCACCATCGTGGCCCCGGCCGGCATCACCGACGCGATCCGCAAGGTGCACGATTTCCTCACCGTCGGCGCCCCCGCCCCGCTCCAGGAAGGGCTCGCGGTGGCCATCGAGACCCTCGGCCCGGATTACTACCAGGGGCTGGCGGAGCAATACCGGGCCCGGCGCGACCTGCTGATGGAAGCGCTCGATGCCGCCGGCTTCCGGGCCAAAGCACCCGAAGGGGCCTACTACATCCTGGCCGATTTCTCCGGGCTCAGCGATCTTCCCGCCCCGGAATTTGCCCGCTGGCTCACCATCGAGGGCGGCGTGGCCACCGTGCCGGGCACCAGTTTCTTCAGCCGGCCCGAAGATGGGATCCGGTTCACCCGGTTCGCTTTCTGCAAGACGCTCGACCTGCTCCGTGAGGCGGCCGCCCGCCTCCACGCCCTTCCCCAAGCAAGAGTCCGTTGACGAATCGAGTTCCGCCGCACCACCGCACTGCTTCACCGCCGTCCTTGCTGCGCTCTGCGAGACACGTCGCCGTCCTCACCGGCGCCGGCATCTCGGCCGAGAGCGGCATTCCGACCTTCCGCGACGCCATGACCGGCTGGTGGGCCCGCTATCGCCCGGAAGACTTGGCCACCCCCGAAGCCTTCCTCCGCGACCCCGATCTGGTCTGGCGCTGGTACCGGGAGCGGCGTCTCAAGCTCCCCGACGTCGAGCCTAACCCGGGCCACTACGCCCTGGCCCGGCTGGCCCGGAAAGTCCCCCAGCTCACCCTGATCACCCAGAACGTGGACGGGCTCCATGCCCGCGCCGGGAGTCCCGAGGTCGTCGAGCTCCATGGGAACCTTTCCCGGGTCAAATGCTTTGCCCGGCACCATCCGGTCGCCGATTTTCCCGACACCGAAGCCGTGCCGGCCTGTCCCACCTGTGGTAGTCCGCTCCGGCCCGATGTGGTCTGGTTTGGAGAGCTGCTCCCCGAAGCCGCGCTGCGCCGGGCCCAGGCTGCGGCCCGCGAGTGCGACCTCTTTCTCTCGGTGGGTACCTCGAACCTGGTCGAGCCGGCGGCTTCGCTTCCCTGGGTCGCCGCACAACGCGGGGCCCCGGTGCTCGTGGTCAACCCCTCGACTCATGGGCAGCGTACCGGCCCCGGGGTCCATCATCTGACCGGCCCCGCGGGCCGGGTCCTCCCCGAGCTGCTCCAGGCCGCCTGGCCCGAGTAATGGCGTATCCTATCATTTGTACTACCTTTGGTATCATGGACGCCTATCGGATCCCCGCCCCCCGCATCGCTCGGGTGAGCGAGCTCATGGCTCGGCCGGGGAACAAAGCCAGAGCTTCGGTTACGATTGCGCGGGGGCTGCTCGATGCCGCCGATGCCCTGGCCGGTGAGGCCGGCCGGTCGGCGCTCATTGAGCGGGCGCTGCGGCTGTACCTGCGTCACCTGATGCGCCGGGCTCGCCACGAGCGCGAGCTGGCGCTCCTCGAAACCCACGCCGCGCGCCTGAACACCGCGGCGGCGCGGGCCCTCGCCGATCAGGCAGAGCTCTCCGCCGAGTGATCCGCGGCGACATCTACCGCTTGGCGCCGCCGCCGGGCCGCGACCCGAAACGCTCCCGCTGCTACGTTGTCGTTAGCCGCCAGACGCTGCTGGATTCCCGGGCGGACAAGGTGATCTGCGCCCCGGTCAATACGGCATTCGTCGGACTGGAGACCCAGCTGCCGGTCGGCATCGAGGAGGGTCTCAAGCAGGCCTCCTGCGTGAACTGCGACCAACTGGTGCTGATCGAGAAGAGTCGGCTGACCAACTACGTGGGAAGTCTCCCCGCCCTGAAGCTCCGCGCCCTCAAGCGGGCGCTCCGAGTCGCGCTGGATCTCGAATAGGAGTGGAGCTTCTCCCGGCCGCCTGGCCCGAGTAATCTTTCGGCCCCCTATGGCCGACCCGATCCAGCCCTCCCGCTTCGCCCCGCGTCCCTCGCCCCCGAGCGAGCCGCCCGTCGCGCCCCGTCGCCCCCACGCCACCGTGGTCCAGGGTGAGCGCCTGGAGGACGACTACTTCTGGCTCCGCGATCGCGATGACCCCGCCGTGCTGGCCTACCTCCGGGCCGAGAACGAGTACGCCGATGCAATCCTCTCCCCCAGCCGGGAGCTCCAGGAGACCCTGTATCGGGAGTTGTTGAGCCGGATCAAGGAAACCGACGTCAGCGTCCCCTATCGGGATGGCGAGTTCTGGTACTACCTCCGGACCCGGGCGGGACTGCAGTACCCGATCTACTGCCGGAAGCGGACCCAGCCCGACGCCCCCGAAGTGGTCTTGCTCGATCTCAATCTCCTCGCCGAAGGTCACCCCTACCTCGGCCTCGGCGTGCTGGCCATCAGCGATGACGGCCGCTTGATGGCCTATTCCACCGACTACACCGGCTTCCGCGAACACACCCTCGTGGTCAAGGACCTGGAGACGGGTGACCCGGTTGCCGGGCCGTTCGAGAAGACCGGCACGGTGGCCTGGGCCGCCGACAACCGGACCTTCTTTTACACGGTGGAAGATGCTGCCAAGCGATTCTATCAGCTCTGGCGCCACGAGATCGGAGGATCGTCCGAGCTGGTGCACCAGGAGCCGGACCAGCGGTTTCGGCTCCACGTGGATCGGAGCCGGAGCCGGCGGCACGTCATGGTGCAAGCCGACAGCCACACCAGCTCCGAGATTCACTTTATTCCCTCCGCCACGCCTCGCGCGCCGCTCCGGCCTCTCGCGCCCCGGGTAGCCGACCGGGAGCTCGAGGCCGATCACCTCGGCGAGGGCTGGCTCCTTCGGGTGAACGACACCGGTCCCAACTTCCGCGTCGTCCTCCTCCCCGAAGACGCGCCCGGCCCCGACCGCTGGATCGAGCTGCTGCCCCACCGGGACGACGTCATGGTCGAGGCGCTCGACGCCTTCAGCGGGCACTGGGTGGCGTGGGAGCGGTCCGCCGGGCTGGTCCAAATTCGGGTGACCGACCGGGTCATCGGGACCGCCCGGTACGTTCCGCTCGAGGAACCGGTCTACGAAACCGGCCCCGGCCCCAACGCCGAGTGGAATACCGCCGCGCTGCGCTTCGAGTACGAATCGCCGGTGACCCCGCCGTCGGTGTACGACTACGACATGACGACCGGTGCTAAGACCCTGCTCAAGCAGCGGGAAGTGCCGGGCGGCTTCGATGCCTCCCGCTATCACTGCGAGCGCCGGGCGGTCCCGGCCCAGGACGGCACCCCCATTCCGGTCTCCCTGGTGTACCGGCGGGATCCGCCGGTGCCCCGGCCCGCTCCGCTCCTGCTCACCGGTTACGGGGCCTACGGGCTCTCGTTCCCGGTGGGCTTCTCCTCTAATCGCCTCTCCTTGCTGGATCGTGGTGTGGTGGTCGCGATTGCTCACGTGCGCGGCGGCGGTGAGCTGGGCAAACGCTGGCACGAGGACGGCCGGATGGGCTCCAAGCACCACTCGTTCAGCGATTTCCTCACCGTGGCGGAAGCGCTGGTGCGGGAGGAAATGACCGAGCCGAGGCGGCTGGCAATCGAAGGGGGAAGCGCCGGAGGCCTGCTGGTAACCGCCGCCGCTAACCAGCGGCCCGATCTCTTCGGAGTGATGCTGGCCCAGGTCCCGTTCGTGGATGTCCTCCACACCATGCTCGACCCGTCGCTTCCCCTCACGGTCGGGGAGTACGAGGAGTGGGGGAACCCGGCGGTGCCGGAGCAGTACGCCTGGCTGCGGCAATACTGTCCCTATGCCAACCTAACCCGCAAGGCCTACCCGGCCATGCTGGTGCGGACCTCACTCAACGACAGCCAGGTGATGTTCTGGGAGCCCGCGAAATACGTGGCCCGGTTGCGGACCTTGAAGAGCGATGCCAACCTGCTCCTGTTGCTCACCAACCTGGGCGCCGGCCACGGCGGCGCCTCGGGCCGCTATGACCGGCTCCGGGAGATCGCGACGGACTACGCTTTTCTCCTCTGGCAGCTGAATGTTCACCCTCCAGCTCCCTAGCTCCTTGCCCATGCCCTTACCCGATGACGAATATCTGCGCCACGACGCTACCGGGCTGGCCGAGCTGGTCCGCCGGGGAGAAGTCTCCCCGCTCGAATTGGTTGAGACCGCAATTGCCCGAATCGAGCGGCTGAATCCCCGGCTCAACGCGGTGATCCACCGGATGGATGAGAGCGCCCGCGCCCTGGCCCGGCAGTCGCCGCCCCAGGGACCCTTCCGGGGCGTGCCGTTCCTGATCAAGGACCTCATGGCCACGGTGCGGGACGAGCCGTTCCGATGCGGCAGCGCCTTCCTCCGGGGCTTCCGGGCCCCCGAGGACAGCGAGCTCATCGCGCGATACCGGCGGGCCGGCTTCGTGTTCCTCGGCAAGACCAACACGCCGGAATTCGGGCTGACCCCTTTCACCGAGCCGGCCGAGTTCGGTCCCACCCTGAATCCCTGGGATGTGACCCGCACCGCGGGCGGCTCGAGCGGCGGCTCCGCCGCGGCGGTTGCCGGTGGAATGGTCCCGGTTGCGAGCGGAGGAGATGGCGGAGGCTCGATCCGGATCCCGGCGTCGTGCTGCGGGTTGTTCGGCTTGAAGCCCACCCGGGGCCGCACTCCCCTGGGCCCCGCTCTGGGAGAGGCCTGGCGGGGTGCGGTCGTCGAGCACGTGCTGACCCGTTCGGTCCGGGACAGCGCCGCCATTCTCGATGCGACCGCGGGCCCCGATCCGGGCGCGCCCTACTTCGCCGCCCCCCCGGCGGGCCCGTGGCTCGCCGAGCAGTCCCGCTCGCGGGGCCGGCTCCGGATCGGTTTCACCGGCCGGCCCTGGCTCGGTCACGCGGTCCATCCCGATTGTACCGCTGCGCTCCGCGAGACCGCTGGTCTCCTCGAATCCCTCGGCCACCACGTCGAGGAGGCCTCGCCGGAATTCGAAGCGCCGGCCTTCGCCCGCGCTTTCCTCGCGATGATTTGCTGCGAGCTCCGGGCCGATCTGGAGGAGCTCGAGAAGGTGACCGGGCGGCGGGGCCGGCCCTCCCTCTTCGAGTCGGCCACCTGGGCCATGAGCCTCATCGGCCGGGCCATGCCGGCCCCCGAGTATGCCGGGGCGGTGCGGTTCCTCCAGCGGACTGCCCGCCGGGTCGCTCCGTTCTTCGAGCGTTACGATGTCCTGCTCACCCCCACGGCGAGCCAGCCTCCGTTCCAGACCGGCGCGCTCCAGCCCACCCCGAGAGAGCGCTTCCTGCTCGAGTCCCTCGGCCGCCTGCAGCTGGGACGGCCGCTCCGCTGGGCCGGGGTGCTCGACCAGATGGCGGAAAAGGTGTTCGACTTCATTCCCTGGACCCCGCTGGCAAACGCCACCGGCCAGCCCGCCATGTCGGTGCCGCTGGGCTGGAGCCCGGACGGTCTGCCCATTGGAATGCACTTCATGGGGCGCTATGGCGACGAGGCGACCCTGTTTCGCCTCGCGGCCGAGCTGGAGGAGGCCCGGCCGTGGTTCGAGCGGATGCCGCAGTTGGCTACTAGTGTAGTGTCCCATGAATAAGTTGACTAATTAAGGAGCGAGGGCTAGACTTGGCGCCACCGGCACTCGGAGGAGCGCTATGCCCCGCGGTCGACCCGTTCGCCCGGTCCTGCTCTCGGCCCCCGAGCGGCAGGAGTTGGAGGCCCTCAGTCGTTCGCGCTCGATGCCCCATGCCCTCGTGACGCGTGCCCGAATCGTCCTGCTCGCCGCCGACGGCCACAGCAACACCGCCATCGGGGATCGGCTCCGACTCTCGAAGCCCACCGTCGGTTCCTGGCGGCAGCGGTATCTGACGCAGCGCGTTCAGGGGCTCTACGATGAGCCCCGGCCCGGCGGGCCGCGGTCGATCTCCGATGAGGACGTCGCCGTCCTGCTCCGCAAGACTCTCAAGACCAAGCCCACAGACGGGACACAGTGGACCTGCCGGGCGCTGGCGGCGGAAACCCGGGCGTCGAAATCCACCGTGCAGCGGGTCTGGCAGGCCTTCGGCCTCCAGCCCCACCGGCAGAAGCACTTCACGCTGTCCACTGATCCCTTCTTCGTCGAGAAGGTCCGCGATATCGTCGGGCTCTATTTGCACCCGCCGGACCACGCGGTCGTCTTGTGCGTCGATGAGAAGAGTCAGATCCAGGCGCTGGAGCGGACCCAGCCGCTGCTGCCGCTGGGCCTCGGCTACGTCGAAGGCGTCACCCACAATTACATCCGGCATGGAACGACGACCTTGTTCGCCGCGCTGGACATCGCCTCCGGGCAGGTGCTCACCCAGTGCAAGCGCCGCCATCGCCATCAGGAGTTCCTCCAATTCCTGCGCCACGTGGACGCCGCCGTGCCCGCCCCGCTCGAGGTCCATCTCGTCGTCGATAACTATGCCACCCACAAGCACGCCCAGGTCCGCCGCTGGCTGGCCGCCCGTCCCCGGTTTCACGTCCACTATACGCCGACCTACGCCTCCTGGCTCAACCAAGTGGAAATCTGGTTCAACATCATCACCCAGCAGGCGATCCGGCGGGGCACCTTCCGGCACGTGCGCGACTTGGTAGACAAGATTCAGCGCTACGCGCAGCGGTACAACCGCCACTGCCAGCCGTTTGTCTGGACCGCCACCGCCGACTCGATCCTCGCCAAGATCGAGCGACTTTGTAAAGCAATCGCTGGGACATCACACTAGCTAGTTATTGGATGTGCCGAAGCTAGTTGGCGCTCCAATTCCGAACGCCGGGCCTCTAACTAATAGCTAATAGTTAATGGCTAATAGTTCATGCCGTTCTAATCCACCGCACCATATCCCGGAG
>DATECI010000371.1:0-2361 GCA_035286985.1 Gemmatimonadales bacterium | reverse complement strand
ATCGCGTCTCCGGCATAGGGCTCCCGCCGGTCGGTGCCCGTGAAGCCGGCGAGCTTGAGCTCGAGGAAGTTCCGGGGCGACCAGGTGCGCTGCCAGGAGAGATTGTAGAACGTGGTTGCAGTGCGAACCCGCTGGGTCGCTTCGGCGCTTTGAAATCCGTTCAGGCCGAAGCGATCCACCCTGAGATCGGTCCGGCCCAGGGTGCCGGTGACAATGTCCCGACCGCCGCGGCCCGGCTGCCAGCTCAGCTTGCCGAGGAGTTTGAGCTCCCGGTCGGCGGGGCCCTCGGGGGAGAAATCTCCGGCAACCTGCCGAACCCGATTGAGCACCCGGGTCCCCCGGTCCACCAGCTGGCCGAAGACGGCGTAATGCATCCGGTCGCGCAGCACCGGCCCTCGGAGCTGGCCATCGAACTCAACCCGGTGGGACGGCTCGGAGCCCGCTTCGGTAACCCGCAAGTTGGTCCCGTTGAGGCGCCAGCTCTGACCGTTGGTGCGGAATTCTCCCTCGGGGCGGTTGGTCCCCGACTTCGTCACGATGTTCACCAGGCCGCCCTGGAAGTTGCCGTACTCGGCCCCGGCCCCCAGTCCCTTGACCTCGATTTCCTGAATCCAGCTCGGAGCGGGCTGGAGGAAATCCCCGCCAATGCCGGGATGATTCACCGACACCCCATCGAGCTGATAGTTGTTGGCCTGGGCAGTGGCGGCGCCCCAGATCTGGTCGGCCCGGGCCCCGGGAGTAAAGACCACCAGGTTGTGAGCGTCATTGGGGAGCGGGAGCAGCACCAGCTCCCGCGCGGTGAGCCGGGTGCCCGACTCGGTGTCGCTGGTGTTGATGCGCACCGCGGCCGCCTGCACCACGACGGAGTCGAGGACCAGGGCCGTCGGCGCGAGGATGATCGAGAGTTCCTCCACCCGGCCCGCGCGTATTGTTGCCGCGCTCACGATCACCGGGCGATAGCCGATCCGCCGGACCGTAACCCGGTACGGGCCGGGCGGCAAGAAGGCGAGCCGGAAGGATCCCCGCGCGTCCGAGCCCGCCTGCCGCCGGGTGACCCCAGCCTCGTGCGCGGCGAGAATCTCGGCCTGCGCGATCGGGTGGCCGGCGCTGTCCGTGACGCGGCCTTGCAGGATGCCGGTGCTGGCGGACTGGGCGTCCAACCGGAGAAAAAGGCCGGCGGCCAGCACCACCCCCAGCAGCGGAGCCCGGGTGTTCAGCGAGCTCCTCCTACCGTTCCCCGTCCTTCATTCTCCCAGCCTCCTTCGCCGCCTTGCGGAGAACATACTCGGTCTGCTGGCGGCCAGGCGCGCCACCCACGGTAACGGAACCATCAAGCCCGACATGCTGGTCGGCTTAGCCTACGACAGCATGAGGAAGCCGTGACCACGCCCGGCTCCTAGTCATCGCCAAGTGAGAGATAGTGAAGCGGGCCCCGGCTCCTCGGCCCGCTCCGGCATCATCCACGTGTGGCCTCGGCTGGCCTCCAAGATCAAAAGTCGATCTTGAATGCTACCCCCGTCTCCCGAGCCGCCGTCAGGCAACGCTCGTACTTATCGCCGAGAGCCGCCGCGCCACCGGGTCGCAGGCTGAAGGGGAGAGCGGAAACCCGAGGTTGGCTGCTTGAGGACAACCCCGAGCGTAAGCGCGACGTTCAGCAAGCCGGGGACGTTCGTAAGGCGTTCGCCATCGAGCCCGGCCAGCCGGGAATCATCGTCTAAGAAAGAAATGTCGAGGCCCACCAATCACTCCGCGCCGTTCCCCACCCATATCATACCCCAGACCCCGCACCCCGCTAGCTCCCTGGCGCCCTAGACCCTTCCTTCAGCTTCCCCGCCTCCTTTGCCGCCCTCCGGAGGAGGTACTCGATCTGCGCGTTGAGCGAGCGCAGCTCCACGCCGGCCCACCGCTGCAGCGCCTCGTGCAGCGCCGGATCGAGCCGGAGCAGAATCGCCTTGCGCTCCGCCATCAGCGACCGTCAGCCGCCGTACAGCGTACCGGTATTCACCACCGGCTGAGTGGCCCGCTCCCCGCAGAGCACCACGAGCAGGTTCGACACCATCGCCGCCTTGCGCTCGTCGTCCAGTTGGACAATACCCTTCTGCGCCAGCATCTCCAGCGCGTTCTCCACCATCCCCACTGCGCCCTCCACGATCTTGTACCGCGCCGCGATGATTGCGCTCGCCTGCTGTCGTTGCAGCATGGCCTGGGCGATCTCCGGTGAGTAAGCCAAATGCGAGATCCGGGCCTCCTTCACTTCCACGCCGGCCTTGGCCAGCCGCTCCGAAAGCTGCCGCATCAGGTTCCCCGCGACCTCATCGGTGTGGCTCGAGAGTGCTGCCTCGCCCGTCGTGTGAGAATCGT
>DATECI010000370.1:0-2378 GCA_035286985.1 Gemmatimonadales bacterium | reverse complement strand
ATTCAACCCGGAGATCCTCCGCCGCCGCCGGGGCGCCCGCGAGGCACTCTGTCGGGCCATCGAGGAGGTTCAGGCCGACGTCGTCGTCCTGTGCTGCGGACCGCTCGAAGATCCCGCCCTCGATGCCCTCCAGGACGCGGTGCTGACCTGCGACTGCGAGCTCATGGCGCACGGAAGGACCCGTCTCGCGCGGGGGGCCGAACCTCGGCTGGCCGGGCTCCAGGGGTCGGGGCTCCTCCTCCTCTATCAGCCCGCCTGGCGCCGGGCCCGCATGGTCCTCAAGCGAATCCTCGACATCGGGGGAGCGCTGGCGGGACTCCTGCTGACCTGGCCGGTCTTGGCTATCATCGCCTGCGCCATCAAGCTCGAATCCTCCGGGCCAGCCATCTTTGCCCAGCAGCGGGTGGCAGCCGGCGGCCGGCGGTTCCGCTGTCTCAAGTTCCGCACAATGCGGGTGGACGCGGAAGAGCTGCTGCGGGGCGATTCGGTGCTCTACGCCGGCTATCTGCGGAACAACTTCAAGCTGCCGGAAGGGAAAGACCCCCGGATCACCCGGCTCGGGCGCTTCCTGCGTCGAAGCTCCCTGGACGAGCTTCCCCAGTTGTGGAACGTCCTGCGGGGGGAGATGTCGTTGGTGGGTCCCCGGCCGGTGGTTCCCGACGAGCTGGCCATGTACGGCGAAGAGGCGCCACTGCTCCTCTCGGTCAAGCCGGGGCTGGTGGGCGCGTGGGCGGTCAACGGGCGCAGCGACGTCGGGTATCCCGCCCGCGCCGAGCTGGAGCTGGGATACGTGCGGCAGTGGCGGTTCGGGCTCGATTTCTCGATCCTGGCCCGCGCCTTCCCCATCGTCCTCTCGCGGCGTGGGTCGCCCTGACGGGCCGCGGGACGCCGCGCCGGGTGGCACCCGGGTGGCCAGCCTCGGCTATCACGAGGTGACCGACACGCCGAGGAGCACCGGTTTCCAGCGGCCGGGGGCGGCCGCATTTACGCTCACCCCCGCCACTTTCGCCGACCATCTGGCTCGGGTCACCACGGGGCCTTGCTGCCCCGCGCTCGTCACCGGCCTCGATCTCGACCGACCGGGGCGGCACCTGCTGCTCACCTTCGACGATGGGGGCAAGAGCGCGCTGCTGGTCGCCGACGAATTGTCCCGGCGCGGCTGGCGCGGGCATTTCTTCATCGTCACCGGACGGGTGGGGAATCGGACTTTTCTCGACTGGAGCGAGGTTCGGTATCTCCGCCAGTGCGGGCACGTCGTCGGCAGTCACTCGCACACCCATCCCGACATTTTCCGGGAGCTCTCGCCGGCGCGCATGCGGGAGGAGTGGCGGATCAGCGGCTCCCTCTTGGCCGAGCGGCTGGGTGAGCCCTGCGTCGCCGCATCGGTGCCGGGGGGAGAGATCTCGCCGGCGGTCCTCCAGTCGGTCGCGGAGGTGGGCATGAAGTTCCTGTTCACGGTGGAACCCGACCTGCGCCCCCATCGGGTCGGGGGATGTTGGGTGCTGGGGCGCTGCCTGATCAAGAACAAGATGCCGCCCAGCAGGGTCGGGGAGCTGGTGCAGTTCCGCGGCTGGACCCGGGCGCTGGCCATCCGGCGGCTCAAGGCCATCGCCCGCCTGTCGCTTCCACTGCTGTACCGGCACCTGGTCGCCCGCCGGGTGCGGGAATTCGACTCCACCCATGCTTGACGCCCGGGGTGGGCGCATGCCCGGGGCCGTGGTCGTGGGCGATATCGACCTGGTGCGCCCGCTCGGCTTGGCCGGCATCCGGGTGGCCGTGATGGCCCCTCCCGGTGACCCGGCGCGGTACTCCCGGTTCACCCGGGAGCTCGTCGAGTGGGTCGACCCCTGGGACCAGCCCGAGGGGATGGTCGAGGCGCTCCTGCGATTCGGCGAGGCTCAGGCCCAGCCCCCCGTGCTGTTTTACGAGGGCGACCCCGACCTGCTGCTGGTCTCCCGGTGCCGCGCGCGTCTCGCCACTGCGTTTCGCTTCGTGGTGCCGGACCAGGAGTTGGTGGAGGATCTGGTGGATAAGGCGCGGTTTCAGCAGCTCGCCGCCCGACACCGCCTTCCGGTTCCGCCGGCCCGCCATTGTGTCCCGGCCGGTGAGCCGGTGCCGGCCGATCTGGGACTGGAGTTCCCTGTCGTCGTGAAGCCGCTGACCCGCCGCGGGGAGAGCTGGCGCCCGGTTGTGGGCGGTGTGAAGGCGCTGCAGGTCGACTCGCTGGAGGCGCTGGAGCGCCTGTGGCCGCGGTTCGCGACGGCGGGACTCGAGATCCTCGTCCAGACGCTTATCCCCGGGCCGGAGAGCAACATCGAGAGCTACCACGTGTACGTGGACGGAAGCGGGACGGTGGTCGGCGAGTTCACCGGAAAGAA
>DATECI010000369.1:0-4146 GCA_035286985.1 Gemmatimonadales bacterium | reverse complement strand
CTCCGCATAGACCGCATGCTCCGCCCAGCGGACCGCATTCCGCGCGAGAAGCCCCCCGATGCTTTCTCGCTCGCCGACCGGGGCCAAGCCGGAAACGACCGTGTCTCCCTCGCGGACCGCGGCGCGCGCGTGACCGCTCATCGGCTCAGCCCGCATCCGGCCCTCCGAGCTTCGCCGCGGCCAGCGCGCTTCGTTCATCGCCATCGGGCCCGACCGAATCGGTTCCGTCGCGCGCGGCGAGCGCGGCACCGAACGCGCCCATCTCCTGGGGGTGCGGTGGGATGACGATAGGAGCGTGGAGCTGTTCGCTCAGCAGTCTCACCAACGTGGGATGGTGGGCCACCACACCCCCGGTGGCGACGATGCGTTCCTGGAACACGTCCATCGCCAGAACGCGCCTGGCAAGGGATTGATACGCGGCCCGGGCAAGATCGGCCGGCTTCTTCCCGGCCCGGATCAGCCCCAGGAGCTCCGTCCCGGCGAAGACGGTACAGAAGCTCGAGAGCTCGAGCTCTTCGGTGGCGCCCGACGCCAGCCGGTCGAGCTCCTGCACCTCGATGCCGAGCCGGAGCGCGATTTCGTCCAGGAAGCTTCCGGTTCCGGCGGCGCACTTGCGGTTCATCCGGTGGGCCAGGCGACGCCCGAGCCCGTCGAGCCGGATCACCTTGGCGTCCTGGCCCCCGATATCGAGGACGACCAGCGGCCCGGAGACGTAGAAGGCGGCGCCCCGGCCGTGGCAGTCGAGCTCGGTGCGCGACCCATCGGCGAACGAAACGCTCTGGCGCCCGAAGCCGGTGGCCCACATCGCGGAGACGTCGCGGCGTGCTACGCCGCAGCCCGCGAGGGCTGCGGCGTAGGCCCGTTCCGCGGCCGCGGCCAGGTCGGCTCCCGAACGGACCACCGAAGACCCGAGCACCCGGGCCTGGGCGTCGATGACCACCGCCTTGGTGGTCCAGGAGCCCGAATCAATGCCGGCAAAGCTGCTCATCGGGTCCCGCCAGGACGGGGCGCCGCTCTCGCATCGGCGATTTGTTCGATGAATCCCTCGATGTTGGTCCGCGACTGCTCGTCCGAGAAGCAGCGGAGGTCGTTCACGTCGCCGTCCAGCACCAGAGTCGGAATCCCCAGCCGCTCGGAGAGCCGCCGGGGCATTCCGTAGCGCGAGTTGGTGTTGTTGGGGCAGGTGCGGCAATCGTGGAAGATGACCCCGTCAATGTCGTACTGGTCGATCATCTCCTCGAGATACCGCTCTTTCGGCCCCTCGGACCGCACGATGAAAAGCTCGAGCGAGGCGCGGGCCATCGAGCGGATCGGATCGGTGGGATCCAGGTCGGAGAAGATCCAGCTGTTGCAGTAAGTCGAGGCGACGACCGACGTCTTGAACTCGGCGAATACGGTCGAGAGCGCCCGCAGCCGCCCCCAGATCGGCATGCCTTCCCAGTAGAGGCGGAAGGACTCGACCGGCACCGCTCCCTGACCACCCCGGACCCGGGCTTCGAGCTCCGCCTGGAGGATCCGGTAATAGGCGCACGCCTCTTCCGCTCCCCGCAGAACGACGGCAGGGCCCATGTGGATGGTGCCGTCGAAGAACGTGAGTGGGGCGGGACGATTCGCCGCGCTCTGCAGGCAGGCCTCCCAGCGGTCGGAGCACTCCCGCGACCGCCCCACCGCCGTCGCGAGCTTGGTGGCGTCGAGCCGGGCGCCGGCCGCGGCCTCGAGCGGCGGTATCAGGGCTTCGATCTGGCGGGCCACTGCGTCCACATCGCCCTCGGTGACGTCTTCCAGCGATCGGGGCGACCGGATCCCCACCACCGGCACCTGCCAGGTCCGGCCGTACCATTCGAACCACTCGCGAACATCGCGGCACTGGTTGGTGTTGAAGACGAGGACGTCGGCCCGGGGCGTGCCGGAGAGGCCGAAGTCGGAGAGCGGGGTCTCGCCGGCCAGGTAGGCGCCGATGTCGCTCGTCAGGTAGGAGCAGATATCCTGGGAGTATCCCTGGGCATGGGCGAGCGGCATGTAGCGCTGGGCTGTCCGCGCCGCCCCGAGCATCGCGGAGTGGTTCTCCGGGAAGAAGACGGCGAAGCCTAGTGCCCGCAGCAGCTCGGCGGGCCCGACGCTGGTGCACCAGGCAACCGGGGCCACTTTGCGCTCGGCGGCGTCGCCCAGGGAGCGGTAATACGCGCCCATCGTCTCCCGGAGGAGTCCGGTGCTCCTGAGCTCGCTCATGGCTTTGCCGCCAAGGCGCTCGAGTGCTCCAGCTCGAGCGGCTGCCGGAGCGCCGTGAGCGCTGCTCCCAACGCACCGGTGAGGATCGGCTCGGGGACCAGCTGGACCGTCCTTCCCGAGAGCGACTGCAAGGTCCGCAACACCGCGGGGAAGTACTCGGCCACTCCACCGCACACCATAACCGGGTCCTCGAACCCCCCGATCTCGAGGATCCGCTCCGCGATCGAGTGGATGCATCCGAGCGCCACCTCCTCCCGGGTCGCCCCCCGGCGGAGCTGCTGGAGAATCTCGGTGGTGGAGAAGACCGAGCAGTAGCTGCTCACCGGGACCGGCCGGGCCGCGGCCGCCGCCAAATCCTCAAGGCGAGTGGGGCTCACATCGAGGTGGCGCGCGGCAAACATGAGGAAGCTGCCCGCTCCCACCGCGCAGCGGCGGACGCTCCGCGTGTCCAGCCGCCTGCCTTGGCCGTCGACCTTGATGACATGCGGGTCCCGGCCGCCGAGATCGATCAGCGTCATGGCGTGGCCGAGGTGGTGGAAGGCGCCCAGCGCGTGGCAGGCCGTGTCGGTGGCGGTGCAGGTCGCTCCGGGAACGCAATCGGCGCCGAACCCGGTCGCGCCCAGGCTCACCAGATCTCCTTCGCGTTGCTGGGCGTCGTCGAGGGCGGCCGCTGTCGCCTCGACGACACAGGCCTGGAAGTACCCGCGGGTGGGCACCACGGCTCGGCCGAGTACCCGCCCCTGATCGGTGACGACGACAGCTTTGACGCATTCGGTTCCAACGTCGACGCCCGCCGCCACTCGCAGATCGGTGTCTGCCACAGGCCAATACTCCTTCCCGGTCAGCCCCGGATCGAGCCCGCCATCGGTTGGATCTGCCGCTCGAGAAATTCGGCGAGCTGTCCCTCCAGCCGCTCGAGCGAGAAGAGCCGGGGATCATGAGAATCGGATTCGATGACCAACCCGGGGACCCCGGTCTGTCCCGGGACCCGAACGGCCGAGCTGTGCCGGACCTGGCTCGCATGGGGCGCGGTGCGACAGTCGTGGTAGATCGCCCCGTCTACGCCGTACTGCTCGAACTGGAGAGCCAGGAACGCGGCCTGGTATTTCGCCGATCGGTTGGGGAAGACTCCCAGGTATGCCTGCGCCAGGCTGGCGAGGGGATTATCCGGATCGAGACCGGGCAGGGCAAAGATGCCGGCGAAGGTGGAAGCCACGATCGCGGCTCCCGCGTCGGCGAACAGCCGGGCCAGAGGCCGCAGCGCACCCCAGATCGGGGGCCCATCCCAGTAGAACCGGTAGGACTCCTCGGGTACAGCCGCCACCAGTCGCGCCACCCGGTCCTCGAGCTCCGCCTTGAGCCCTTGATAGTACGCGACGGCCTCGGGGGTTCCCCGCAAGAGGACCATGGGTGCGAGGTGGACCAGCGTATCGAAATACGTAAAGGGTGCCGGTACTGCCCGGGCGAGGCTCAGGATTTCGTCCCACAGCGCTGCAGCTTGCGCGGTGTAGCCGACCACCTCAGCGAGCCGGTCCTGATTCAGGGTGCGGCCGGTGGCTTGTTCGATCTGGGAGACGAACCGCCCGAGCTGGTGGACCGCCGCGTCGAAGTCCGCCGGTTCGACCTCCTCCAACACCGGGGCCGGGTGAAGGCCGATCACCGGCACGCGATAGTAATCACCATAGAACTCGAACCACCGGGTCAGTTCGGGGCCGGTGTTGGTGCTGTAGACGGCCAGGTCAGGCCGGGGCGGTCCGGCTATCCCGTGGGCCGCCGCGAGCGGGCTGGTCCCCTCGAGGAGCGCCCCGATATCGGCGCCCATGGCAGAGCTCGCGAACGGGGAGAATCCCGCCGCGGTGGCCCGCCCGATGTAGGGTGCGGCTTGCCGGCGGGCGGCGATCAGGGCCGCGTGGTTTT
>DATECI010000368.1:0-2596 GCA_035286985.1 Gemmatimonadales bacterium | reverse complement strand
GATTCGACGGCCTGGATTGAGTTGGGCGAGCCGTTACCGGCCAATCGGAGTCTGGTGGGACGGATTGCCGTGCCGGTGCGCCCGGGACACCTGGTTGCCCACGCGGCGCTCCAGTACGGCGATCAGGCCGGCTCGGACCTGGGCATCGACACGATCCTGGTGCCCGCCCCGGGAGGTGGGGAGCTGGCGCTGGGTGATCTCCTGGTCGGCTCCGACCGGGGCCGGATTCCGGTACCGGTGGGGGGGGGACCTGAGTTCAGCCTGGCTCCGGGCGGAGTGGTTTACCGGAGCGAAAACCTCGAGCTTGCCGTCGAAATCTTCGGCATGGAACCTGGAGCCCAGGTGAGCCTGCGCGTGCTGATCGCGCCGCGGGAGACCGACCGGCCCGCGGATGAGCCAGGTATTCGCTGGCGGCCGTTTCCTCACCGACGAGCCGTTGCGGTCCAGAGCCGCGGCCCGGGAGCCGGCCCGATCGTCCCGTGGCGGGTGACCCTGCCGCTCAAGGGCCTGGCCCCGGGCGCCTGGTCGGTCGCGGTGCTGGCAACCGATAGGACCGGAAGGGTGGTGCGGCAGGAGGCGCCGCTGGAGCTGAAGGTGCCCTAGCCCTTCCCAATCACATTTGTGATGTGAAGAGTCGTTTTCCGCGCCCTCACTCGAAATCCCTCCCGTATTGTCCCGCTTCGGTCACCAGCCTAATTTGAGCTTCCCCAACGGCTCCCGCGCGGGAGCGAGCCCGCGCCGGCCGAGGACCCGTAGTCCCCGCTGCTCATTATCTTTCGGACATTCGATTTAGGGGAGATTCCATGGGAACTGCTACGCCTCGGGTTCCACTCCAGCTTTCGCCCAACGCGATCACCGTCCTGGAAAAACGCTACCTGGTTCGCGACGACTCCGGCCAGCCAGTCGAGACGCCGGTGGACCTGTTCCTGCGCGTGGCCCGGACTATCGCCGAGCCCGACCGGCAGTATGGTGCTACCAACGGCGCGGTCGAGGAGCTCATCGAGGCGTTCTACGAACTGATGGCGCGGCGGCAGTTCATGCCGAACAGCCCTACGCTCATGAATGCAGGCCGGCCCCTCGGTCAGCTTTCCGCCTGCTTCGTGCTGCCGGTGGACGACGCGCTCTCCAATGGCCGGAGCGGGATCTACGATACCCTGACCGCCATGGCCCTGGTCCATCAGTCAGGCGGGGGAACCGGCTTCAGCTTCTCCAAGCTGCGTCCCAAGAATGACATCGTGCGCTCCACGATGGGGGTCGCCTCCGGTCCGGTTTCCTTCATGTCGCTCTTCGATGCCTCCACCGACGTCGTCAAGCAGGGCGGTACCCGGCGGGGCGCCAACATGGGCATCCTGCGGGTGGACCATCCGGACATCCTCGATTTCATCTCCTGCAAGGACGACACGACCAAGATCACCAACTTCAACATCTCGGTCGCGGTCACCGACGCGTTCATGAAAGCGGTGGAAACCGACGCCGATTACGACCTGATCCACCCCAACACCAAGAAGGTGGTAGGCCGGCTCAATGCCCGGCTGGTCTGGCAGAAGATCATTCACGGAGCCTGGAAGACCGGCGAGCCCGGGGTGTTCTTCATCGACCGCGCCAACTACGCGAATCCGGTCCCCCACCTGGGCAGTTACGAGGCCACCAATCCCTGCGGCGAGCAGCCCCTGCTCCCTTACGACGTCTGCAACCTCGGCTCGATCAACCTCGGCGTATTTGTCCGGGACGGCGACCTCGATTGGGCGGCCCTGCGCCGAGTGGTCCATCTCTCGACCCATTTCCTGGAAAACGTCATCGACGCCAACAGCTATCCGCTCCCCGAGATCACCTCCCTGGCGCAACGGATCCGCCGGATCGGTCTCGGGGTCATGGGCCTGGCCGACGTGTTTGTCCGGCTTGGGCTGGCCTACGACTCGCCCGAAGCGGTCGAACTGGGGCGAAAGATCCAGCGCTTTGTCGATCACGAATCGAAGGTGGAATCGCAGCGGCTGGCCGGAATCCGGGGCACCTTCCCGGAGTGGGAACGGAGCATCTGGGGTCCCGACGCTACCTGTGCCCGCGATGCCCAGGGCCAGCGGATCCGTCCGATGCAGCGGCTCCGCAACTGCAACGTGACCACGGTCGCCCCAACCGGGACGATTTCGATCATCGCCGGGTGCAGCTCGGGCATCGAGCCCCTCTTCGCCGTGGCGTTCATGCGGAATCAGGCCGGGGTCCTTATGCCCGACGTCAACGAAGATTTTGTCCGGATCGCGAAACAGGAGGGCTGGTACACCGACGAGCTGATGCGGCGGATCGCCGAGGCCGGCCGGGTGCGGTTCCCGGAAGTCCCCGAGAAGTGGCAGCGGGTTTTCGTGACCGCCAACGAGATCAAGCCGGAATGGCATGTCCGCATGCAAGCCGCGTTCCAGGAGTACAACGATTCCGCCATTTCGAAGACGGTGAACTTCGCCCGCGACGCCACCGAGAGCGATGTCGAGGAGATCTACCGTCTGGCGTACGCGCTGGAGGCGAAGGGCGTGACGGTCTACCGCGACGGCAGCCGGGAGATGCAGGTGCTTTCCACCGGAACCACGGCGAAAACGGTCAAGGA
>DATECI010000367.1:0-10602 GCA_035286985.1 Gemmatimonadales bacterium | reverse complement strand
CCGCTTCTTCCGCTTTTCCCGCTCCCATCGCACCCGGAGCGCGGCGATCTGATCATCGTCGAGCGAGGACTGCGGCCCCCGCGCGAAGACGTGCATCTCCTTGAGCAGCGCCATCAGCTGCTCCGCGGGAATTTCCAGCTCGCTGGCCAGATCCTGTACCTTCGTCTTAACCACTCATTCCTCCGTTAGGTCCGCTGCTTGCACCGGCCCGGACAATGCCGTCCGCAAGCGCGGCATCTCGAACCCCGGCCACCATCACCGGGGGCTTGCCCAGCCCGGCACCCAGATCGGCCGCGTTAGGCCCTTCCACCTTGGGAATCCCCAATGCGGTTGCGAGCCGAACCACCTTTTCCCGGGCCCGCTGGCTCGCATCCCGGGCCACCACGATGCAACGGATCTCCTTGGCCTGCAGGCTCCGGCGCACCGCGTCGACCCCCACAACCACGCTCCCGGCCCGGATCCCAAGGCCGAGGTACCCCAGTACTCCGCTCATCCGGTCGGCGGCGGCGCCTCTCCCTCCCCTCCTCCGGCATTTGGCTCCTCGGCGGTCAGATCCGTCAGGAACGCCATCAGCTCGTCCGTCGCGGCCGGCGTCATGCCCGGCATCTTGTCGATATCCTCCCGCTCCAGATCGAGGATGTCGTTGAGCGTCTTGAATCCGGCGGTTTCGAGAATCCCCAGGAGCTCGGTCGAGAGCCCCTTGAGCTCCACAAGCTTGACCTGGGCCACCGCCTCCTCTTCGGGCAGCGGAGCCAGGGTGAACAGCGGACCTTCCCCTCCTCGCTCCAGCCATTCACGGCTGGAGTAGAGATCGATCTTCCACCCGGTCAGCTCCGACGCGAGCCGCACGTTCTGACCGTTCCGCCCGATCGCCAGTGAAAGTTGGTCTTCGTCTACCACTGCCTGGATGGTCTTGCTCTCCGGATCGGAGAACACCTTCGCCACCCGCGCCGGCGCCAGCGCCAGCCGGGCAAACCGCTCCGGATCGGGAGACCAGGGCACGATGTCGATCCGCTCCCCCCCCAGCTCGTTCACTACGGCCTGGACCCGGGAGCCCTTGAGCCCCACGCAGGCGCCCACCGGGTCGATCGCATCGTCCCGCGAGATCACCGCCACTTTGGTCCGGCTCCCGACCTCGCGGGCGATGGCCCGGATTTCCACCACGCCCTGGGCAATCTCGGGGACTTCCAGCTTGAAAAGCGCCGCCACGAACATCGGGTCGCCCCGGGAGAGCACCAAGCGCGGCCCTTTGGGGGTCTCCTCCAGTTTCTTGAGGACCGCCCGAATAGTATCGCCCTGGTGGAAGTGCTCCCGGTGGTTCTGCTCCCGGTAAGGGATGATCGCCTCGGCTTCCCGGAACTTGTTGAGCATCAGGACCAGCTTGCCCCGCTCGATCTGCTGCACTTCACCGGAGAGCAGCTCCCCTACCTTGTCGCCGAACTCCTCCCGGATCTTGGTCCGCTCTCCCTCGCGCACCCGCTGGATGATTCGCTGCTTGGCGGCCTGCACCGCGAGGCGTCCGAATTCCGAGAACGGAATCTCCTCCTCGAGCACATCGCCCGGCTGGAAGTCCGGATCCTCGTAGCGCGCCTCTTCCAGCAAGACCTGGGAGCTGGGGTCCTCCACTTGCTCCACGACGGTGCGAAGCCGCATTACCCGCACACTGCCCTGGAGCTCGTCCACGTCGAGATCGAAGCGCACGTTGGGCCCGAATTTCCGCGCCAGCGCCGCGTGAATCCCGTCACGCAGGAGCTCGAGCAGATCGCCTCGATCCAGTTGTTTGGTTGTCGTCAGCTCACGAAAGGCAGCCAACATTTCGGCGGAGCCAGCCATGCGTGTCCCATCTCTCCCCTCTGATTCCGGAGCGCCGCGAGCCCAAGCCAGGCACCTGAAAACAAAAATGTGGGGGAGCACCCCACATCACGAGTCCGGCGGACCGCCCCATCCCACCCGCTCCCAGCCTGACAAAACTAGCCGGTGCGACCCGGTCAGTCAAACCAGCTAGCCGAGCAACCCGAGGAAAGCCACCCCGCGGCCGTCCTTCCCGCCGGAACCCCGGTGGGAGAAGAAGCGATCCTGGTCGTGACTCGAGCAAAAGGGCGATGTGGAGATGTGGACGACGCCGGCCATCAGAGCCTGATGCGTCAACAGCGCCCGGAGATCCAACTCGCCTTTCCCCGCAGGGGGAGGGTCAAGCCCGCAAGCGGCAAAGACCTCGGGCCCTACTTCATAACAGCCTCCGCAAATCCCCACTCCACAATGTACTAGCACGTTTTCCACATGGGACCCCTTGGCCCGGAGGAGCTCCACGGCGA
This sequence comes from Gemmatimonadales bacterium, assembly GCA_035286985.1. GTDB lineage: Bacteria > Gemmatimonadota > Gemmatimonadetes > Gemmatimonadales > GWC2-71-9 > JABFSM01. The sequence goes on along the minus strand of DATECI010000367.1, from coordinate 8,287 downwards.
GCGGGAGAATCCCCCCGGCTACTCCCCGCCAGCCGGCATGAACCAAGGCGACCAGCCGTTCCCCGGGATCCACGAGATAGACCGGGATGCAGTCCGCCACCGTTACTCCGAGAAGCAGCCGGGGAGATCCCGTGCCGTGCCCATCGGCGTCATCCTGGATCAGGAGCCCCTGCGAAGGACCCTGCCACCGGATCTCGGTGCCATGGACTTGGCGGGCAACCACCACGCCGTCGAATCCGGGGAAGCTCTGCTGAAAGTTCCGCCAATGGCCCATGACCCGCTCGACCGGAGTGTGCGTGCCGGCAAGGCCAAGATCAAAGGGTGGCTCCCCGCCGCCACGCCCGGTAATCCCCGCCACCACCCCGAATTCATCGCGCCAGCGGGCGAGCTCGAAGCGAGGAACCGGTCCGGGGACCGGTGTTTCAGTCATCCAGGCGTTCGATGTCGGCGCCGAGGGCCTGCAGCCGCGAGTGGATCTGCTCGTAGCCCCGTTCGATCTGGCCGATGTTGTGGATGGTACTGGTGCCCTCGGCCGCGCAGGCGGCCAGCAACATGGCCATTCCGGCCCGGATATCGGGTGATTCCACCGTGCCGCCCCGGAGCCGGGACGGCCCGGCGATCACCGCTCGGTGGGGATCGCAGAGCACGATCCGCGCGCCCATGCCGATCAGCTTATCCACGAAGAAGAGTCGGGACTCGAACATCTTCTCGAAAATCAGCAGGATCCCTTCGCACTGGCTCGCAGTGACGATCGCGATGGACATCCCGTCGGCCGGAAAAGCGGGCCACGGCCCGTCCTCGAGCTTGGGGATGTGTCCGCCCAGGTCGGAGCGAATTCGCCGCTCCTGGTCCGGATCGATCACCAGCTTGGTCCCGGACAGCCGGGGCCGCACCCCGAGGCGCTCGAATCCCAGGAGGATGCTGCGGAGATCGTCGCCCCGGACCGGATCGATGGTGAGGGCCCCGTTCGTCACGGCCGCCAGGCCGATCAGGCTGGCGATCTCTATGTGATCGGGCCCGATCTCGAAGCTGCACCCGTGCAGCGGGCGCCCGCCTTCGATCAGGTAGTGATTAGTCCCGATTCCTTCGATGCTCGCCCCCATCGCAACCAGACACCGGGCCAAATCCTGGACGTGGGGCTCGAGCGCGGCGTTGCGCAGAATCGTATTTCCTCGGGCGGCGACCGCGGCCATCAGCGCGTTCTCGGTCCCCGTCACGCTAGGCTCGTCGAGAAAGATGTCGGCTCCCTGCAGCTTGCGGCCTTCGATCTCGTAATAGTCGCCCAGCAGCACCGTGGCGCCCAACGCCTCGAGCGCCAGCACGTGGGTATCCACCCGGCGGCGACCGATGACGTCCCCTCCCGGGGGCGGCAACGAAACCCGGCCAAAGCGGGCCAGCAGCGGAGCCGCGAACAGAATCGATGCCCGGATCCGGGCGCAGAGGGATGGATCGAGTGGCTGGTCGGTTACCCCGGTGGCATCCACGACCACGGTGTTCGATCCGGTCCACTCGATCCGGGCCCCGAGGTGAGCCAGCAGAGCCGCCATGGATTCCACGTCCCGGATTCGCGGCACGTTGGTCAGGGTCACCGGACCGTTGGTGAGTAACGTCGCGGCCAGGATCGGCAGGGCGGCGTTCTTGTTGCCTGCAGGCCGCACCACCCCGGTGATCGGACGGCCTCCCTGGACCTGAAATCGCGCTGGCATGGCGCAAACCTCGCCCATGCCGCGTGGGCCCGTCAAGCGGAACGGGTTATCTTGCCGGGATGGACGGCTCCCTGCCCGGATGGGTCGGCCCAACCGCGGCGATCTCACTGGTGGTAATCGCACTGGCCTTCGCGGCGATCGGCACCGTCACCGTAGTCGCGGCCTGGACCGCAAGACGGAAGCTCACCGAGCTGTCCGGAAAGCTCGAGACCATCCGGGGGGAGTTTGAGCGGGTGATGGAATCGGTCAGGCAGGTTACCGTGACCGGGGCGGAAGAAGCCCACCACTATTTCACCACCAGCCGCGCCCTCCGCCGCGATCTCGAACGGGGGGTGCACCGGGTCAAGTCTCGTCTGGCCGAGCTTGACGCACTTTACGAAGTGGTCTATGGGGAGGTCGAGGACACCGCGCTCGATGTCGCGGCCCGGGTCCGGGCGGTGCGAAGTGGGGCGAGCGTGGTGGGCCGGTTGCGCCGCTGGATGGTCCGGGGCCGCCGGTGACCCTGAAGCGCTTCGCCGCCGCCCTGGCGCTGCTGGCTTTCTGGTGGGTGCTTTACCCTGGCGATGCCCACGCCTGGACTCCCGGAACCCACATTTACCTGGGCGAGAGCATCCTCGCCAACCTGCGGCTCATTCCCTCCACCATTGCGACGCTGCTCCAAGCGTTCCCCTATGATTTCCTCTATGGAACGATCGCGCCGGACACCTCGATCGCCAAGAAATACGTTCCCCCCGGGCGGCATTCGCACTTCTGGCACGTAGGGCAGGAGACCTTCGACCAGGCGCCCTCGGACGCATTGCGAGCCTTCGGCCTGGGCTATCTCTCCCATCTGGCCGCCGACACCATCGCCCACAACTACTTCGTGCCCCGGCAGCTGGTGCTCACCCCCACCACGCGGTCCATGGGGCACACCTATTGGGAGTCCCGGGTCGAGACCCAGCTCGGGAGCGGCTGGGCCAAGAAGGCGCGGGAAATCATCCGGCTCGATCAGCAAGCCGCGAACCGCCATCTCGAGCGGATCATCTCGCCTACGATCTTCAGTGTTCGTACCAACCGGCGCATCTTCCACGGCATGGTCCGGCTGTCCCACACCAGGGGGTTTCAGCGGGCCATGCAGACGGCGAGCGACCGGAGCCGCTGGCTTCTCAACGAGGAGGACGTCGAGCGGCACCTGCAGATCGCGTACGATGTGACCGTGGAGATGCTGGCGGCAGCCGAGCAGGGACTCGAGGGCGCCCGGGCCTTCGCACTGGACCCGAATGGGGCCCAGGCCCTCCGCGCCGCCAAGCGGCTCCGGCGGAAAGAGCTCGGGTTGGGAACCTTGGGCTCGCCCTCCCGGCTGCTCGAGCTGGCCGAAGCGCGCTTCGGGGCGCGGCCTCACCAAGGAAGCTTCTGGACCCGCTCCGAGATCACCCGTCCCTGGAACGGGCGCCGCGGGGTCGTCCACGCGCCGGCCAGCGGACCGATGGTCACGCTCGCGGGAGAGTAGCAAAACATCCGGATTCGGGAGCCATCCCCGGATCGGTCGCCCTAGCGCGCCCCGATCTCCGCCACGGCAGCTATCAGCCGGTCGATTTCGTCCTCGTCCGTGTAACACGCACATCCCGCCCGCACCAATCCGTCCGGCATGAGCCCGAGCCGCTCGATCACCGTCTGGGCGTAGAAATCGCCGTGACTCAGGAAGAGTCCCCGGCGGGCCAGCCGCCGGGCCACCTCGTTCGGGCCAACGCCCCGCACCGTGAACCCGAGCGTCGGAGTACGGGGAGCGTTGGGCCCGGGTCCATACAGGCGGACCCGGCGCTGCAGGGAAAGCCCCTCCCACAACCGGCTGAACAGCGCCGCGCTGCGCCGGTGCAATTCCGAGAACACCACGGCAAGCCGGGCTCGGCGGGTTGAGCCCCGGCCCAGCCCGGCCAGAAACTCCACCGCCGCCAGCGCGCCCGCGATCCCTTCGTGGTTCTGGGTCCCGGTTTCGAGCCGTTCCGGCGCGGTATCGGGCGCCGGGGCCAGCTTGGGAACGTCGAGGGTTTGCAGCAGCGCTTCCCGGCCGAACAGAATCCCGACGTGGGGGCCGTAGAACTTGTACGCTGAGCAGGCCAGGAAGTCGCACCCGATGGCCTGGACGTCGAGCAGCGAATGGGGCGCGGCATGCACCGCGTCCACGAACGAGAGTACCCCCGCCTGGCGCGCCATCGCGCAAGCCGCGGCCACATCGGGTACGGTCCCCAGGCTGTTGGAGGCGGCGGTGATCGCGAGCAGCCGGGTTCTCGGGGTGAACTGCTCGGGCAGCGCGGTCAGGTCCAGGGTGCCGTCCTCCACCCGGAGCGGCAGGCTCCGGAGCCGGATCCCCCGCTCCCGCGCCAGCGCCTCCCAGGGCGCCACGTTGGCATGGTGCTCCAGCTCGGTGAGGACGATCTCATCCCCCGGAACCCAGCCCCGCCCCAGCCCGCGGGCCAGATGGAAAGTCAGCGTCGTCATATTGAGGCCGAAAACGACCTCGGCGGCCCGGGAGTTGAAGAACTCGCCAAAGCCCTGGCGGGCTGCCTCGATCATCGCGTCGGTTTCCGCGCTACTCGGATAGGCCCAGTGGGTGTTGGCGTTGTGCCGGAAGAGATAGGTGGACATCGCGTCCACCACCGCTTTGGGCACCTGGGTTCCCCCGGGGCCGTCGAAGTAAGCCACCGGCCTGCCCTGATGCTCGCGGGCTAGGGCCGGAAACTCGGCCCGGATCGCCTTGACGCTCGCGACCGAAAGCCGCGCCGGCATCAGCCCCGGCTCGACCGGGCGCCCCGGCCCCGGGTCCCGTTTCACTGTTCTCGGTTCACGTTGTCAGCTTCCTTTGCAGCACCGCCTGGACCCCCTTCGGGTCCGCCTTCCCCTGGCTCCGCTTCATCACTTGCCCGGTGAGAAACCCGAGCAACTTGGCCTCGCCCGCCCGGTATCGGGCCACTTCGCCGGGATGCGCCGCGAGCACCGCCTCGGCCCATTGCTCCAGCGCGGCCTCGTCCCGCACCTGAATGAGGCCCAGCCGCTCCGCCACCTCGGCCGGTGCCCCGCCGGAAGCAGCCATTTCCCCGAACACTTTCTTGGCCGCCTGGAGGCTCACGGTTCCTCGCTCCACCAGACTGATCAGGTCCGCCAGATCGGCCGGCGCCACCGCAAACCCGCCCCTGGCGTTGTAGCCGGTCATCACCTCTCCCAAGATCCAGTTCGCCGCGCTCTTCGCGGGAGCGCCGGCCCTCGCTGCCGCCTCGAAGTAGTCGGCGATCGGGCGCTCGCTGGCCAGCACTGCGGCGTCGTACCCGGTTAACCCGTACGCCGACACTAGCCGGGCCCGCTTGGCGGCGGGCAGCTCGGGGAGCTCCCCACGGATCTGCTCGATCCACTCCGGCGAGAGCAGCAGCGGCGGCAGGTCCGGATCCGGGAAATAGCGATAGTCGTGGCTCTCCTCTTTGGAGCGCATGGGCCGCACCTGGCCCGTCGCGGCATTGAAGAGGAGCGTCACCTGCGCGACCCGCTCGCCCCGGTCCACCATCCCCTCCTGGCGAATCCGCTCCGCCTCGAGGGCCCGCTCCACGTTGGCGAAGCTGTTCAGGTTCTTGATCTCGGTCTTGGTTCCGAAGCCGGTATCGCCCCCCCGCCGGATGGAAATGTTGGCATCCACCCGCAGGCTCCCCTGTTCCATGCTGCACTCGCTCACCCCGGCATAGATGAGGAGCTGTTTGATCGCCACCAGGTAGGCCCGCGCCTCCGCCGGCGACCGGAGGTCGGGTCCGCTCACGATCTCCGCCAGCGGAACGCCCGCCCGGTTCAAATCCACCGCGGTCTTCCCGGGGATCCGATCGTGGAGCGACTTCCCGGCGTCCTCTTCGACGTGGAGCCGCTCGATGCTCACCTCCACGGTTCCTCGGTCCGGAGTGTCGACCCCGATTCCCCCCCCGATCGAGAGTGGCGCATCGTACTGGGAGATCTGATAGCCCTTGGGAAGGTCGGGATAGAAGTAGTTCTTGCGGGCAAAGATGCTGCGCTCCGCCACTCGCCCGCCCAACGCGTGCGCGGCCCGCACCGCGAGCCGGACGGCCTCCCGGTTGGGAACCGGGAGCGCACCGGGAAGTCCGAGACAGACCGGACAGACGTTCGTGTTGGGGGGGGCCCCGAAGCCGGTGGAGCAGGCACAGAACATCTTGGAGCGCGTGGCCAGCTGCACGTGCACCTCGAGCCCGATCACCGTCTCCCAGCTCATCGCACTTCCGCTTCCGGTTCGAGCTGCCGCTCCAGCAACGCGGCCGTCGCCAGCATCTTCGCTTCCTCGAACGGCGCCGCGATCAGCTGTCCTCCCACTGGCAGTCCCTCGGTCCGGCCTACCGGAATGCTCATCGCGGGCAATCCGGCCAGGCTCGCCGGACATACGAAAATGTCGGCCAGATACATCGCCACCGGATCGCCGGTCTTCTCCCCGGCCTTGAACGCGGGCGTCGGAGTCGTGGGCGTGAAGAGGAGGTCGATGCCCGATCCGAAGGCCCGGGTGAAATCGGACCCGATGCGGGCCCGTGCCGCCTGAGCCCGGCCATAGTAGGCGTCGTAGTACCCTGCGCTCAGCACGTACGTCCCCACCAGGATCCGGCGGCGCACTTCCGGTCCGAATCCTTTGCCCCGGGTCGTGCGATAGAGGGCCCGCAGGTCGCCCCCCCGGTCCGCCCGGCTCGCCCGGTCCTGCTCGAACCGCGGGCCGTACCGCGCCCCATCGTAGCGGGCCAGGTTCGCGGCGGCTTCGGCCGGGGCGATGACGTAGTAGGTCGGCACCGCGAGCCCCGAATGAGGAAGCGACACCTTCACCACTCGGGCACCCAGATCGCGCATTCGCGCGATCGCGGTGTCGCACCCCGCCTTGACACCGGGATCGAGATCGGCCGGGAAGTACTCGCTGGGAAGCCCGATGGTCATGCCTTGGAGCGAGGCCGGAGCGGTCACTGGCCCGAGGGCGGGGCGATCCACCGTGGTGGCATCCCGGGAGTCGAGGCCGGCCATCACCGTCAGCACCGACGCGGCATCGGCCACCGTGCGCCCGAACACCGACACGCAGTCGAGCGACGATCCGAACGCGACCAGGCCGTACCGGCTCACCCGGCCATAGGTCGGCTTGACCCCGACGATTCCGCAAAAGCTCGCCGGCTGGCGTACCGACCCGCCGGTCTCCGAGCCCAGTCCGGCCGGCACCACCCCCGCGGCGACCAGAGCCGCCGAGCCGCCCGACGACCCGCCCGGTACCCGTTCAGGATCGAGCGGGTGTTGCACCCGCCCATAGGCGGAATGCTCGGTCGAGGAGCCCATCGCGAACTCGTCCAGATTCGACTTGCAGGCCACCATCGCCCCTGCGGCCCGGAGCCGTTCGATCACCGTGGCGTTGTAGGGAGAGCGGTACCCCTCGAGAATCCGGGAGCCGCAGGTCGTGGGTTGCTCGGTGGTGACGATGTTGTCCTTGACCGCGAGGGGAACCCCATGAAGCGGGCCGGGCGTTGCCATGGCGTCGGCCCGGGCGGCCTCGGCCAGGAGCGCGGCTTCCGACCAGGCCAGCGTGGCGTTTAACCCGCTCCGCCCGACTTCCTCGAGCCGGGAGGCCACGACCCAGGCCGTCTCCTTCGCGCTCAGGACTCCTCCATCGGGCCGAGCTTCGGTACTACGAAGAAGCCCTCCACGAATTCCGGAGCGATCGCCGCGGGGGGGAAGGCCAGGTCGGCCGGCCGCACCACGTCCTCCCGGAGCGGAGTCGCCTCCGGTCCCGGCACGTAGCGCTCCACGACCGCCTCGTCCGCTTCGTCCGCCCGGTCCGCCCCGAGTTGGGCCACGAACCCGACGATCCGGTCCATCTGCGCGGTGAGCTCAGGCAGCTCGCCCGGTTCCACCGCCAGCTCGGCCAGCCGGGCCACGTGCTCGACGTCCTTCGCGGTGACGCTCATGCCGGTTCGCCCCAGTCCCGCTCCAGGCCGGCCACGCCGACCAGGAGCTGCTTGAGACCCACCTCCGCGTCATCAAACAGCACGCTCACCCGGAGGTCCTTCCCGGCCCCGCTCAGTCCCTGCACCGTCCCGCTGCCGAAGCGGCGATGCCTAACCCGCTCACCCTTGATGAGCCGGGGGGCGTCCTGGTTCTGCAGGTCCTCGTCAATCGCGTAGAGCCGGGCCGGGGTGGCCCGCGGCACCGTCGTCACTTCCCACGGCGCCAGCCAGCCCCCCGAGGTGCGCCGCGGCGCCCACAGTGAGGCGGTGCTCTTCTCCTCGAGCAGCTCCGGCGGCAGCGTTTCCAGGAACCGCGAGACCAGGCCCGGACGGAGCTCGCCCCCCCGGCGCCGGGCCCGGGCCCAGGTGAGATACAGCTTGTCCTTGGCCCGGGTAAGGCCCACATAGAACAGCCGCCGCTCTTCCTCGAGGCCCTCCTGGGTTTCCAGCGAGCGACTCAGCGGAAACAGCCCTTCCTCCAGCCCCGAGATCACGACCACCGGCCATTCCAGCCCTTTCGCGGTATGCAGGGTCATCAGAGTGACCCCCATATCGCCTTGCGCTGAGTCGGCCGCGGTCACCAGC